>JAITAC010000007.1 GCA_031284345.1 Holosporaceae bacterium
TTTTCCCACCGCCATATCCCGGAGCACCGCCATATCCCGGAGCGTCGTTATATGCCGTGTCCGGCTGAGCATAGGAACTCGACTGCTGTCCTTTGCCATTTTTTCCACCGCCATATCCCGGAGCACCGCCATATCCTGGGGCATCGTTATAGGCCGTGTCCGGCTGAGCATAGGAACTCGACTGCTGTCCTTTGCCTTTTTTTCCACCGCCATATCCCGGAGCACCGCCATATACAGGAGCGTCGTTATAGGCTGTGTCTGGCTGAGCATAGGAACTCGACTGCTGTCCTTTGCCTTTTTTCCCACCGCCATATCCCGGAGCACCGCCATATCCCGGAGCGTCGTTATATGCCGTGTCCGGCTGAGCATAGGAACTCGACTGCTGTCCTTTGCCTTTTTTTCCACTGCCATATCCAGGAGCGTCGTTATAGGCTGTGTCTTGCTGCGCATAGGAGCTCGACTGCTGTCCTTTGCCTTTTTTCCCACCGCCATATCCCGGAGCGTCGCCATAAGCCGCGTTCGGTTGCTGCGCATAGGAGTTCGACTGCTGCCGTTTGGCTTTTTTTCCACCGCCATATCCCTGAACATCGTTATAAGTCGCATCCGGTTGCGCAGAGTAAGTCGGGTACAATCCGCTATCTGCACTGCTATATTCATTCTGCTGCGGTCTACAATTTGCTTCAAACAAAGTAAATGACGCAAATATAATAATGGATATACAATAACTTATTTCTTTCATGTCTATTTTCTCCTTTTTTCTTTTTCCTAAACAATACTCACGAACGTTGTATAACCAAAACTGTATCTAGTATACGTCAAATATAACAAAATGTCAAATAAAAAACAAAAAATATTTTTCTAAAAATCTATGTAAAATAGAAATACAAAAAAAAATTGCCGCGGCCTGAAATTCGAGGTTTTTTACACCCCATCGTCTCTTCGGAATAAATTTCCGGATATCGACACTCCCATCCGCGACTTTATTTTGCCAGCTACACGTATCCGTTTGTGTGCTAGAGCATTTTGTTTTCCTCCTCCAGTTTTTTTGCATTTGGAGTACTTTGCGCGGCGCTATCAGATGCGCTGCCCGAAGATACCGGAATACATAATGCCGGAGGAGTCGCTGCTGGAGGAGTCGCTGCTGAAGTCGCTGCTGGAGGAGTCGCTGCTGAAGTCGCTGCCGGAGGAGTCGCTGCCGGAGGAGTCGTTGCCGGAGGAGTCGTTGCCGGAGGAGTCGCTGCTGAAGTCGCTGCCGGAGGAGTCGTTGCCGGAGGAGTCGTTGCCGGAGGAGTCGTTGCCGGAGTCGTTGCCGGAGGAGTAGCTGCCGGAGTCGTTGCCGGAGTCTTTACCGGCCCCACCACCGTCTCCAAAAGTAATTTCGCTTTGTTATTTCTAATGCCGATACTTTTGAAAATAGTATGATTTAACCGAGTATCGCCATCGTATCCAAGCATTGCATTATATTCCTTATATTCCTCCTCGGATATATACGTTCCAAATTTTAATCTACACAAAACACTGATTTCATTATACAACACGGCACATCCTGAATACCTTAAGGAACACATAAAATCCTTAATACTCCAAGGATAATCAGAGGTTATTTTGGCTGCAATAAAAGCACACGCCTCTACGATATTCATAGCTTCCGCATATTTTATCCGCTTCTGTGGCATAACGGCAAATAAACGATCCAACAAAATCATCAAGGTAATCAATTCGTTGCGCCCAAATCTCATTGACTCCAGCCACACTTTTCCACAATCTTGCTCTATACGATTCAAAAATTGGGTATCTCGTGGATCTTCTGAGCTCATATCAGATATTCCCCACTTACTATGCAAATATTTTTCGTAGCTGCAGTCTATTCTTGTGCAGAGGGAAAAAAGTTGCAATGCAAATATATCAGCCATATCATTTGTTATTTTGTCTCGCTCTTCTACACAAGGTGGACTATCCGACAATTTCACCAAAGGAGCAGAGTCGATGCTTTTCATAATAAGCAGATCATCATGGTTACGTAAGGCAATGCCGTTCAAATCATCAAACAAAATACCTCGCCCATGAACATAATGACGTTCTATGTCCACTAGCAAATCGCAGTTATTAGTAAGAGCACCACTTAGATTCCTTAGCTCTGAAGCTGGAAAAACAATATCTTTGTCATCAATAGTGCCATCGAAAAGCCCCTCGGAATTTTTGTTGCTCAACAGAGTCTCAATGAACACCACAACTTCCGAATCTTTGTTGCTTTTGCGAAAATTAACTCTTGCTCCGGAGTTCAAATATTTTTGCATATTTTCCAAAAAAGATATTGAAAGAAATATTTCCCCCTTGCAGTGCATGAGCACATTCATTGCATTATTAGTATTTATTCCCCCTTCGAGACATAGCCTCTGTTGGGTAACGGATACCTTGTGCAAGTTATTTGTATAATAACTCCCCATGCTGTCGTAAAAAAATAGCGATAGCAATAAACAAAATTTGTAAACTTTTTCCAACATTTTTCATCCTCTCCATTTTCATCTAAAAAATCTTCTCTTCTATTAATAATATAAAAAGATAGTTAATAAATATTTATTTTTTTCTTTTTTGAGACAAATAAAATTCCCCTATTCTAAAACGTCTTGTACGTCGTATCAAGAGCGAAATGAGACAAGAGGTACACTTTGGTTGAGCAACATCACATCCGCAGAAAACCTCAAACTGTGCTTTGTATTCTAATACCTTTCTTGGATGTCTGTTTAATTTATTTTTGATTTTTCGTATTTTTTTATCACTTACACTGCCAAAGTTTTGTTTTTTCCCCAAATATTATTTGATAAATCCGTTCGTGTGCTCATTTGACCTCTGTTGCAGAATGCAAGACTTGTTCCGATCTTTAGGGAAATTTTCCATGCCCATTCGTAATGAAAATCAAGATGAAGCAGCCTGAAAGTTCAGCATTGCCGCAATCAGTCCCGAGAATAGCAAGTATTTTAGTAAAGCTTTATGGAATGTCGTGCTAAAATAAAAAAATTACGCTAAGGAGATCCGTATGCTGGACATCGAAGAACTAACCCTTCCTATCTCGGAAAATAACGAATGCGGACAATATCTGAAATATGAACTAATATATGACCAAATAAAAGAATACCGTCGCGAAGATGATATGCAATTAACCCAGGGAGTCTGGCAAACTGAACCTAAAAAGAATTGGAAGGAAGTTAAAAAACTCTGCACCGATGCTCTGAAATCCGAAACCAAAGATCTCCAAATAGCGGTTTGGCTGCTGGAATCATTGCTCATACTTCAGAAATTTCAGGGACTAAATCAGGGGATACTGCTGCTCTACGCCCTATGCGACAAATTCTGGGACAGCATTCATCCGCTTCCGGATTGGGAAAATAAAAACATCATTGCCCGCATGGCCCCCATGTATTTTTTTGCAGAAAAAGTCTCCGAAAAAATTTTAATGATCCCCATAACTGCTCCACTGGATGGAATGTCTAGCGTTTTCAGTTTATCCGATTGGTTTACTGTGCGCCACAACATCCGTACGAAAAATAATAAAGGATTGCAGCCAAGAGATTTGAAAAAAAGTGTGGCCGCCACTCCCGTAGATTTTTTCCAGCAATTGGAAACAGATATCGATAATATTCAGGAAAATCTTAAAAAGCTCGACGAATTGCTGACGAAATTTTCCGGCAATGATAGTCCAAGCTTCCGCATGATCTACAGCTACTGCACTGATATAAAACAAATAAATACCGGCAATATGTCCAATACAAAAATTCGCCCCCTGAAAAACAATCCGAACCAAAATAACGACAATAACATCACATTGGACGCCATCACGGCCATCGAAGAAACTGAAGATACTAAAAAAACTGTGGAAAAAAAAGAAGAAAACAAAGACGAAACTTCTTCAAAAGTAACACTAGAACAAGCATACGCGGCTCTGAAAGATATAGCAACGTTTCTGGAACAAGAACAACCCCAGAGTCCCGCGGCTACACTGCTGAAGATCGCTTCTTCCATAGGCAAAAAAACATTCCAGGAACTCATGGAAATTAATATGCAAAACGGCACCTCTCTCATGAACACCATATCAGAACTATATAGAATTACCAAATAGAGAGCTGCTCCTGATAAATCAAGGTCCACCGCAGTTCGTCGGGTGGTAATGTGTGTGACAGAATCCCTAACATGAGATAAGATATAAAAAAAACAGATCTCAGAATCAAGATATATCAAAATTCGCTGGTGATCAGTTTTATTGATTCGGGGCTTGTTTTTTCTGCACATTTTCAGGATAATAAAATGGGTATTGAGTAAATAGGAGGTACTTTATTCCCAGAATCCATAGGATGTTTGGGATTTTGTTTTTTGGTTACATTTTATGAAAACCTGGTATAAAACCGAGCTATTGGGGTCTTTTCTGGTGATATTTGGAGGAATTTCTTTGATTTTCTCCAATTCTTCAGTTCTTACGATTTCCTGCTTTATGCTGGCGTCCATAATTCTACTCCGCTGTGTATATCGGTCCAGATACGATGTCATTAGATTTCAGGAGGCGCTTTGCCATTATCAGGCGGCTCTATCATCCTCCTGCAGTGGATGGATATCCTGGAATAGTAGCCATGAATACATCGGCTCGTCGCAAAAATTTCGAGCATTCTTCGGCATTAAGCACAACTCATCGATTTCTATCTCCGAAATCATCCGAGCCATTGACCGCAGCAGCGCCGATCAATTGTCGTTTTTGTTCGGACAGATGGCAAAAACTGGCGCTTCGTTCAGAATTGTCGTGTCAACCCTATCCGGCCTGGATAAAATCGAGATATCCGGTTCCAAGATGATAATCAATCGGCTGGAAACGCTGGTTCTATGGTGCAGTGACATAAGCGAATCATCCCAAAAAATGAACAATTTATACGGCAGACTAAATACCGCCGAAACATCCGCCGCAGAATTTCGCGAAACTCTGGACATGATCCCGCTTCCCGTCTGGAAAAGAAATAATGATCTCGAAATAACCTATTGCAACAATACCTACGCCAATGCCACCGGTAACTCCGTTGATAGAATTTTGTCCAACAACATCCCTCTGATCCCGGGAAATTTATTTGGTCAGGGACACTCTCTTGCGGAAAATGCCAAAAAATGCAATCGAATGCAGACCGTCTCTCAATTTACTACCATAGATGGGGTGCGCAAAAAATTGTCTGTACACGAAATACCACTACCCAATGGCAATATGCTGGGGTTTGCTACGGATATTACCTCCGAAGAGAATCTAACCTTGAGCTTAGATAGAGTAATAACCGCCAATTATGAGGTCCTGGAAAATTTGTCCACCGCCATTGCCATATTCGGCGAAAATACGCGACTAGTGTTCTTCAATAGTGCATATCAGAGACTCCTGAAACTGGAACCAAATTGGTTGCATTCCAAGCCAACCTACATGGAAATACTAGACGAACGCCGCTCCAACCGTCAATTGCCTGAACATGCTGATTTCCAGGCATTTAAGAAATCTCAGCTGGCCCTATTCTGCTCCATTACAGCTCCTCAGCAGGAACTGACGCATCTGCCCAACGGAAACACACTGCGAACAGTAATAGCCCCTTACCCGCTTGGCGGTCTGCTATTCATATTTGAAGACGTCACCGATTCACTAACCCTGCAGCGCCAAAATAATACCCTGCAGGCCGTACAAAAAGAAACCATAGATCATCTGCAGGAGGGAATAGCCGTTTACGGCAGCAATAACCGTTTGAAAATCGTCAATAATGCCATTCTGCGCATATGGCATATGGAAAATCGACAAACTTCCGATCTCAAAGGCATGCATTTGTCCGAAATGCTGGATATCATGAAAAGTTCCATCGACTACGGAGACAATTGGAGAAGTTATCAGGAAAATACCATAAGTTGCTTGACGGACAGAATCGCCAAAAGCGGAAGATTACTGAAAAAAGATAACTCCGTCGTTATGTTCTCCTATATCCCTCTGCCGGACGGCGCTCACATGCTCAGCTACACCGACATAACCGATAGCTACATGGTGGAAAAAGCCATTATGGAAAAAAATCAAGCCCTGAAAGCTGCCCAAAAACTTCGCTACGAATTCATATATGGCATATCAACGGAACTAAAAGAACCACTAAATGCGCTCATCGGATTTTCGGAACTGCTGCTCAATCAATATTACGGCATGCTGAACGAAAAACAGACAGAATATTGCAGATACATCCTGAGCTCCTCTAATCAGCTATATCAACTTATTAATAACCTGCTGGAAATGGTTTCCATCGATACCGATTCCACTAAATTGGATATGTCTACTTTTTCCATATATGACGCCATAAAAGAAGTCATTACCAACGTCGAAAAACGTGCCCATGAAAAAAATATAGAAATCATTACCCATTTCGATGATACAAAAATAAAATTTAACGGTGATAGAAAATGTATCAAACAGGCACTGTTTAATGTGCTCATAAATGCCATCCAATTTACGCCCATAAATGGGAAAATCGATCTTAAGATGATATTAGACGGCAATAACGTAAAAATTATTATCAAGGACGAAGCCATAGGATCCAACAAAAATAATTCCCCCGAAATCCCCAAAAGATCCTACAAAAAAAATACCTCCAAATATGTGGAATTCAATAATGTTAGCATGCCGTTGGTTCGCTCCATCCTGGAATTGCATGGCGGCACGCTCGGAGTCAACACCGATAAAAACGGTAATACCTGTGTCATCTGCTCGTTGCCCATACATATCTCCTCACATCCTGAGAAAAAACAGCCGAGCAGCGACAACTCCATTCAAGCCGCCTAGATAATATAGATGAAACTGTTGATATCTGGAATAAATTTTTTGGACGTCGGCAATGCTATATTATAATTATGGTCAGTTCCTAGGCACACTTGGCCACGTCTTCCAAAAATAGATTGATGTATCTTTCCCCTTTCCATTCGCCAATGGATAATCCACCGAGTACATCTACGGTGGCGCGGTAATT
>JAITAC010000009.1 GCA_031284345.1 Holosporaceae bacterium
ATTACGGCTTATCATAACATTATCGGCAAATCCTTGCAAGACTAAATCGCTATTTAATAGTGGGATTTGGTATAACATGTGGCTTTCCCAACTCCAGTGGCGCGCGACACAGATTCCCACACATATCATGGTATCAAAAATGCCTTAAAAATACGTTAATTTATAGATTTTTTTGTCGTTAACGGAAATTTTACATTTTCCTGCTATTATGGTAATTGGTGGAAAAGGTGCCGGCGCACAACTAATGGGGTGTAAATATATGAAATAAGCTTCAATATCAGGATATTACAGAATCTGTATGGTGCCGGCGCACAACTAATTGGGTGTAAATATATGAAGTAAGCTTCAATATCAAGATATTACAGAATCCGTAGATGGGCGAGGTTTGTTTCTCCTGGTTCTTGCAAAAAATATCTCATTATGCAACAATTTTACATTTGCAAAAAATATTTCACCGGAGAGTGATCTCTAATAAATTTGTGAGGTATCAAGTGATATGTAATTTTTCTAAAGTAGCTTTTGATATATTCGGACTCCAAGTACATTGGTATTCGCTAGCCTATATATTCGGCATATTATTTTCCGTGTACGCCACCAATTTTTTGGCCCCAAAATCCTACAGCACACTGGGCAAAGATGTGGTTGACGCTTTCATCAGCTACGCCATCGTCGGCATAATAGCGGGAGGACGCCTAGGACATGTGCTGTTCTACGATTTCGAGCACTATTGCAGCAATCCAAACGAAATCATAAAAATATGGAACGGTGGAATGTCTTTTTACGGTGGTTTTTTGGGGACCGTCGGAGCTGCGTATTTTTTCTGCCGCCGACATAAATTGATATTTCTGAAATTTATGGATCTGTGGGCGGTCAGCGTTCCAATCGGATTGTTTTTGGGAAGAATTGCCAATTTTATAAACGGAGAACTGATGGGAAAGGAATCCAATGTGCCATGGGCGGTCATATTTTTAAATGACGGAGTCCCGAGGCATCCGAGCCAAATATATGAAGCGATTCTGGAGGGAATGGTACTATTTGCCGCGATGAGTCTGGCCTTTTTTTTGAGATGTCATCGGAAATCCGGCATGCTCTGCGGAATTTTTTGCTCCGGCTATGCAGCAGCGAGATTTATCTGTGAATTTTTTCGCGAGCCAGATTCTTATTTTAGCCTGCAATTATTTTTAAAAATCGGAATTAATCTGAATCAATGTCTGAGCATTATTCTGATATTTTTAGGTATTTTTCTCATATGTCGAGGGAAAGAGACTCATGAAAGCCTATGATTTTTTATTTTCCCCTGTGACGGATTTTGTAAAAATATCTGACTACACCATCAAGCTTATCAAAAAATGCTGTGGCGGATGTCGTGTAATAGATTTGCTGCTGCATTTTCCTTCTTCCATCCAGAACAGAACAGCAGACGTCGATAATTTTTCTGACAAGGACAAATTAACGTTAGTGGTGCAAGTTCTGAGACACATGGCTCCCATGGGTAGATCACAGCCCTATAAGGTAATTGTTGCTGCCGGAACGCTGGAGCTCCAGATCATTTTTTTCAACTACAATGTACACTATATGCGCAAGGTATTTCCGATTGGAGAGACATTGTGCGTAAGCGGCAATGCCCAGAGGACCATCGGCGGCATACAGATCGTTCATCCGGACATTGTGACTCAGGCGTCCTATGCCAAATATCACGTGGGAATAGAAGCTATTTATCCACTGACGGCAGGGCTTTCCAATAAAACGCTGTCCTACATCATTGCCACCATTTTTAAAAGCATACCGGAAATTCCAGAATATATTCCCGAAGACTTACTTAATGAATATAAATTGATAAAATTTAGTGAAGCCATTTGGGCTGTCCATCACCCGAAAAGCATGGCGGATATCATTAGCATGACGGACGCCCGCAAGAGAATCGCCATTGACGAACTTTTGGCCAATCAGATACGTCTGCGGCAGATTCGCGAGACAATAAATGAGCATAAATCGAAAATCATTCGGGAAAATGGCCAACTAACTGGACGACTGAAGCTTCCGTTCCAGTTGACGGTGGATCAAGTCAGTTGTCTAAACGACATAAAAAAAGATCTCGCCTCAACAAAGCCCATGAATCGTCTGGTGCAGGGAGATGTGGGAGCCGGCAAAACCGTTGTGGCCTTTATAAGTATGCTTATGGTCATCGAAAACGGATTTCAAGCGGTGTTGCTGGTTCCGACGGAAATATTGGCGATGCAACACTACAGTACGCTAAAAAATCTATCGGAAAATCTTGGCATAAACATCGACATAATGCTGGGCAGCAATCGCCGCAAAAGATCTCTGCAGATTGAGGACCTGAAAAATAGTAATATTCAACTGCTGGTTGGCACACACGCAATACTGGAGGACAATATAGAATTCGCAAATTTAGGATTAGTGGTCATTGATGAGCAGCATAGATTCGGAGTTCTCCAGAGAGCCAAGCTTATCAGAAAATGCCAGAATAACGGCATAAATTCTACGCAAAAAACAGAATCAGGCGGAGTTCCCAATGTGCTAGCGATGTCCGCCACACCCATTCCGCGCACTCTTCTGCTCGGATGCTACGGCGATTTGGACGTCTCCACCATAAAAACTAAGCCGGCAAGACGCAAACACATCGAAACCATGACCTTTAGTGTCTCAAAAATAGATGAACTCGCCACAAAATTACAGAAATTAGATTCCCAAATATATTGGGTGTGCCCGGTGATAGAAGAGTCCGAAACATTGATGGATGTCACGACCCGCTGTGAATATCTCAATAATATTTTTTCCGCCCCTGAAGTCAGTATTTTGCATGGGAAAATGAAGCCGCAGGAAAAAAATTCCATCATAACCGACTTTAAAAATAAAAAAATTAAGCTGCTGGTGTCCACCACCGTTATTGAGGTGGGAATTGACATACCAAACGCCAATATCATGGTGATCGAGCACGCCGAGCGATTCGGGTTGGCACAATTGCATCAGCTGCGAGGACGTGTCGGAAGAGGTACCGACGCCGCCTACTGCATTCTACTGTATCACAATCCGGTCTCGAAGATAGGCGCACGAAGATTGCAGCTTATGCGCGAAACTAACGATGGATTCCTGCTGAGCGAAGAAGATCTGAAACTGCGCGGCGCCGGAGATATCCTGGGAAAAGAGCAAAGCGGATTCAATTCATTGCGCTTCAGTGAATTTGCCGATAATTACTCACTTCTGACAGTAGCAGAAAAAATCGTCAGCAGTCTGGATCTCAAGTCCGATAACACCGCAGTTTTGTGTGACATATTTAGTCGCATAGAAAACGATACCTCTGTTTTTGGCTAGCCAAATGGATTATCATTCTCCCATGTCCATAAAAGAAATAAAGATTAAGACGTCTCTTCACTACCACGACAATGAATTCGCCTGCAACTGGGATTTAAATGTTTATCGCGGTTGCGGCCATCGCTGCATCTACTGCTTTGCCCAGTATTCGCATAAATATCTGGAAAGCGAGGAATTCTTCGATGATATTTTCGTAAAAACAAACGTAGCCGAGGCCCTTCATGCGGATTTCTCCAAACGATCTTGGAATGGAAGTCCGGTAAATATCTGCGGTGTAACCGATGGATATCAGCCACTAGAAGCGCAGTACATGCTCATGCCACGAATCATCCAGACATTCATTCGCCACCGCAATCCCATGATAATAACTACAAAATCAACGCTTCTGCTGCGGGATATAGATCTGCTGGAAGAACTAAACAAAATCGCAAGCGTGTATGTGCAGGCGTCTGTGTCGTCCATGGACGAATCCATTCGAACAAAAATCGAGCCCAATGCCTCTCCAACCAGTGATCGGCTGTATATGCTAGGCGAACTGCATAAACGAGGCATCAACACCGGCGTGCTGATGATGCCCATAATCCCACATCTGACAGATAATGACGAAAATCTAGACGCCATCTTCAAACTGGCTAAAGAAAACGGCACCCTAACGCTGCACGCGCAGGTGCTGCATCTGCGGGGAAATACCAAAAAAGTCTTTTTTGATCATATGCAAATTTTTTTCCCGGAACTCGTGGAAAAAATTAAATTTCTCTACAACGGCAGCTATGTAAAAAAAGAATATGTCGACATGTTCTATCAAAAAATTAGTTTTTTGCGAAAAAAATATAATTTCTACAACAAAATTCCTCTCCATAAATGCCAAAAACAAAATGTCCAGCTCAGTTTAATTTGGGAAGTGTAGAAAGTTTACAAACTCGACTTTGGGCGACATGTGGCTTTCTGTGACAGCCAATGGCGGATTCCATTTAGGATTTTTTAAAAAATAACCAAACCAGTACGATCATAATTGCAATACATATAAGAGTCCGCATAACTAAGATTTTAGCTGGAAGATTATTATCATTTACATGACTAATTTTTATACTAGAATACGTCATTATTTTATCTGATAAACATTATGTTAAGCACCACGACCACCTGGTAAGCATTATGTAGAACCTAACTATCATTATCAAGGTATTTTTTTACGAGCGTAGCGAAAATCTCGATTTCATTGACGCTCCACACAGACGGCTCTACAGATTCTGATATATATTATACCAAATCCCATCTCTGATTTGCCATGATTTGCCATTGCCGACTGGGCAGCGACTGGTACAGTACGCACTCCGCAAGTTGTTTGGATAATTCAAAATGAGATCTGGTATTATGATTATGGTCAGTTCCTAGGCACACTTGGCCACGTCTTCCAAAAATAGATTGATGTATCTTTCCCCTTTCCATTCGCCAATGGATAATCCACCGAGTACATCTACGGTGGCGCGGTAATT
>JAITAC010000034.1 GCA_031284345.1 Holosporaceae bacterium
TGGAAATGTAACGACGAGCAAACTCTACTTTGTCTTGCACGTCTCCAATAATATAATTTCGCTGGCACAAGAACATATTTTTTCAAGGAACCAAGAAGAGACAAATTAAAAGAAATATCCTCAAAACAGAATAATTCTTCATCAAATTTACTCGAACCTATGGTTGTTTTTTTGTATAACTTGCACCAGAGAACCGAAAAATAATTATTTGATATAGTTTGTTTATCAGGTTCCTGTATCGTCGTGTATTTTTCTATCACGTAGCTGGGGATTTTTTCGAAATGCTGAATGGTCGATTCTCCCACGTGATTGGTGTGACAATAGGCAATATCGAAATCTTCTTTTTTTATTTCCCTATAGAGTATTTGGAGCATATCCGGATGCATATAATCATCTGAATCGCAGAACGCGATATAATCTCCCTGGGCGGAGTCTAATCCGGCATTGCGCGCCGCAGACGGGCCTCTATTTTGTGAAAAATTAATTACGACGATGCGGGAATCTTTTTTTGCATATTCCGCAAGAATTTTTGCGCAGTCGTCCGGGGAGGCGTCATTTATGCAGATTACTTCGATGTCCTTCATGCTCTGGTTCAGTATGGAGTCCAGACATTCCTGCAAAAAACGCTCGGTTTTATACACCGGCACAATAACCGATATTGCCGGTTTTGTGTACGCTTCGAATGCAAATAGCAATAATGTAAATAAAATCCGAAGATTATTCATGATAATTTTATATCAAAAGCTGGCTTAGAACTCAAGAAATGGATCCTCCTTCTACAGATTATGTATATATTATCTCTGTTTGTGAATAGAGGTTATGGGAAGAGGAATGCGTGGGTATGGTATTTGAGACGGATTTAATTTTTGCAGAGCGGCGTGAGGTTCCGACTTTCGGCGGAAGAATAGTCGTTTTTTTCCACTCTGCAACGGAAAATTAAGGGATAAAATCAGTCGAAAAGCTGACGCCAAAAGCTCGTAACCGGGATAGAAATATTGCCATGTTTATGTAATTTTTTTTCGTTGGAACAGACTTTATTTGTGTTTCTATGTTGTGTATTGTTAACACATGCTTATGTGGTGTTGTTGTTTTGGGAGGATAGATGTTTCAGGTAAGAATCCATGGAAGAGGAGGGCAAGGGGTTGTCACGGCTGCGGAAATGCTCTCTATTGCAGCATTTTTGGAGGGGAAGCATGCTCAGGCGTTTCCGAGTTTCGGATCCGAGAGGATGGGGGCTCCGGTCGTATCCTTTTGCAGAATTTCGAATCGAGAGATCCGGCTGCGGGAGCCGGTGCAAGAACCAAATGCCGTCATAATACAAGACCGAACCGTCATAGGACCCGCCAGAGCTTTTCAGGGTATTGTGAGCGGCGGCTATGCACTGATAAATTCTCCGGAGGCGGAATATGAGGATCAGGGTAGAGATGACATAACAATGAAGTGCGTCGGAGCCACTGAAATCGCTCTGGAACACATTGGAAAGCCACTGCCCAACGCTATTTTGCTCGGAAGTTTTGCAGCTTTAACCAAAATTATTCAACTGGACTCTGTGCTGGAGGCCATAAAAACTAAGTTCTCCGGAGCCATTGCGGAAAAAAATTCCGTAGCTGCCAAAATAGCCTATGATCGCTTGGCCTAATAGTTATTGTAAGGAAGTTATAAATGTTACATCAGTTGGAAGGATCACAAGCAATTGCGAAGGCGGTCGCGCTGTGTCGTCCGGGCATGGTCTGCGCCTACCCGATAACTCCTCAGACGCATATAGTAGAGCATCTTGGAGAGTTAATACACGCAGAGGAATTATGGAATTGTGACTACGTGAACGTCGAATCCGAAATGGCAGCCATTAGCGTAACCATTGGCTCCCAAGCTGCCGGAGTTCGCAGCTACACAGCCACATCCAGCCAGGGATTACTCTATATGCAAGAGGGAGTGTATAATGCTTCCGGACTCGAGCTGCCAATGGTAATGACATTGGGAAATCGTGCCATAGGCTCTCCCATAAATATCTGGAACGATCACTCGGACGCCATGTCAGTGCGGGACGCCGGCTGGATCATGCTCTTTCCGGAAACCAATCAGGAGGCGGCAGATCTGCATATCCAAGCCTTTAAAATAGCCGAAACGCTGCAATGTCCGGTAATGGTCTGCGTTGATGGATTCGTGCTGACCCACGCCTACGAGCGCGTTGATATCCCTTCTCCGGAAATGGTTGATGATTTCCTTCCTCACTATGAGCCTCGCTTCTGCCTCGATGCCGCTAATCCACTGGCCATTGGTACGATGGTGCCACCGGAATATTTCATGGAAGTGAGATACCTGGCTCATAAAAAACAATTAGGAGCCCTGAAAATAATAGAGCAGGTGGGAAAAGATTTTTATAAAAAATTCGACCGCCATTCCGGCGGATTAATCCGAACCTACAAAACCGAAGAAGCCAAGACGATCATCGTCGCGATGGGATCCGTTTTGGGAACTATAAAAGATACGGTGGATGAATTGAATGCTCAGGGCGAAAAATATGGCGTGGTCTCCGTCGTCAGCTATAGGCCTTTTCCGGCGGAAGCACTCAGGGCGGCTCTGGCACATGCCCAGCACGTCGTTGTGGTGGAAAAAGCACTGGCGGTAGGCACGGGAGGAATATTATTCCAGGAGCTGGAGCTTCCCCTAAAAAATATTGTCAGAAAAATTTCCTCCATCATTGCCGGACTCGGCGGCAGAGCCATAACAAAATCGATGCTGAAGTATGCGCTGAAACAAGATGAACGAGAAATTTTTTTGGGGCTGGATCAAAACGTCGTCGCAGAAAAGATCCAGTTGGTTAAAAGTTGTTGCTGCAAATAATAAGGAGAATCAATGACCACTCTCACAATTGGCAATCGATTAGATGATAAGGATGCGGCGGAGCAATCGAAATACAATCGCTACAATGGTATTACCAGCGGTCATCGCGCATGTCAGGGATGTGGAGAGGCGCTAGCTGCCAGGTGTGTTGTCGATGTTGCCCATCGCGTTACCGGCGGAAATATCGCCGTTGTCAATGCCACCGGATGTCTTGAGGTGTTTTCCTGCGTTTATCCGGAAAATTCCTGGCGCATACCCTGGCTGCACTCGCTGTTCGGAAATGCCGCGGCCGTTGCGACCGGAGTGGCGTCTGCTTTCGTCATTTCAGGCAAAAAAGACATGAGAGTAATCGCCCAGGGAGGAGACGGATCCACATCGGACATAGGCCTCGGTTGTCTCTCGGGAATGTTCGATCGCAACGATGATGTTCTCTACGTCTGCTACGATAATCAGGCCTACATGAATACTGGAGTACAAAGATCCAGCGCAACTCCAATTCTCGCCAGAACCGCCACTACGCTTCCGGTCAGAGGATATATGGGAAACGCCGCCGGTACCGGAAAAAATGTGCCACAAATAGCTATGGCTCACGAAATTCCCTACGTCGCCACCGCCAGCATCTGCAATATCCGAGACCTAGAGGAAAAAATATCCAAAGCAATTCTCCTAAAAGGATCTCGCTATGTGCATGTGCATGTGCCGTGTCCACTGGGATGGGGGTATCCACCCTCCGAAACTGTTCGCATAGCTAGAATGGCAGTGGAATGCGGTCTGTTCCCTCTGTTCGAAGCGGAAAATGGCGTTGTGGTGGGATCAACACCGATCGATAATCCAAAACCCGTAGAGGAATATCTGCGAGCACAGCGCCGATTCGCCCATCTGTTCGGGAAAAATGCTCCGCCGGAAATAATCGAAACCATTCAGCAAATAGCCAGCCGAAACCTAGAAAAATATAGATTAAGTGGAGAATTTTCCCATGAATAAGCCTTTTGCCACCGTTTTGGATTCTGCGACCAGTTTGCAAAATAAAACCGGATCCTGGAGAAACGTTAAACCAGAATACGTTAATAGATTGCCCCCGTGCAACGCCACATGTCCGGCTGGAGAAAATATTCAGCAATGGCTCTCACTAGTCCAGGAAGAAAAATTTCTTGAAGCCTGGAATGTAATCATGCAAAATAATCCATTCCCGGCCACCATGGGACGCGCCTGCTATCATACCTGCGAAAAAACTTGCAATCGTGGTAAATTCGATGGCGCCGTTAATATAAATCTGCTGGAAAGATCCATCGGAGACCTCGCCATCATCAATGATTGGCAAATCGATGCCGCTGCCGCTCCAACCGGCAAAAAAATCCTGATAATCGGAGCTGGGCCAAGTGGACTCAGTGCCGCCTACTTCCTCCGCAAATACGGACACGAGGTCACCATCTACGAACGCCACATTAAACCCGGCGGCATGATGAGATATGGCATTCCATCCTATCGATTGCCCAGATGGGTCGTTGACGCCGAAATAAGAAGAATAATTAACTGCGGCATAAAATTGTCCTGCAATAAACACGTCGCCAACATAAAAGACGAAATGCGAAACTTCGACGCCATATATATCGCTACCGGAGCTCCAATACCAGCTAAAATCGACATCGAAACAAACAGAAAAACTAATATATTGGACGCCATCGATCTGTTCAAAAAAATAGAAGATCACCATCTCGCCAATACTGCCGCATTGGGAGAAATGCTGGGAAAAATAGTCCTGGTCTACGGAGGCGGAAATACTGCCATTGACGCCGCTCGAACAGCACTGCGTCTCGGAGCTGAAAATGTGAAAATCATCTACAGAAGAACTCTGGAAAAAATGCCAGCCCATGATTCGGAAATCCAAGAAGCCCTTCAGGAAGGAATAGAAATCCTCTGCCTCAGATGCATATCCATGATCGATGGAAACAAAGTGCTGCTGGATAAAATGAATTACGACGCCGAAAATAATACCCTATCCAAAAATGGAGAAAATGAAATAATAATTGCCGACTCCGTTATTTTTGCCGTTGGACAATACATAGACACTGGCCCGCTCGCCAATGTCGATGGTCTAGTCGTCACCGAAAAAGGATCTCTGGAGGTCGATAAAAACATGATGACCGGCACAAGAGGAATATTTGCCGGCGGTGACGTCATTCCAGGAAAAAAAACCATAACAGACGCCATCGGACACGGAAAAAAAAGCGCCCAATGCATAAATGCATACCTGCAGGGCATAGAAATCACTCCTAACGCAAAAACAGAAGTGGCTAATTTCAAAAAAATCAATACATCCTACTTTAAAACAAGTGATCCACTAAAAATTAAAAAATTTGACGCCATTTCATTCGAAGAAAAAAATATATCCCTGCCCAATGAAAAAATAATTTCCGAATCGCGACGCTGTTTCTCCTGCGGAAATTGCTTCCACTGCGATAATTGCTATGGGTTCTGCCCGGATAACGCTATTCGAAAATCTCCGGATGGAACTCTGACAATCAACTATGACTATTGCAAAGGATGCGGAATTTGCTCCAACGAATGTCCCTGCGGAGCTATAAAAATGGTGGCGCAACTCGATTGAAAATGGAGCAAGTTTCTCACCAATGTCCCCTTAGGCAACGATCTCTGATCGTAATTTAATGGGAGCGAAACTCTTCCGGTGATGCGGCGTAATTCCGTATCGGCGAATGGCTTCCAGATGTACCGCCGTTCCGTAACCGACATTTTTATCCCAAGAATAATAGGGATATTTTTGCGAAAGCTCGCGCATATAGTCATCTCGATGTTCTTTTGCCATCACTGAGGCCAATGCGATGGACAGCACTTTCGCATCACCTCTGATGATAGTCTTCACGGATGTATCTGGTATTTGGGGAGCGGCGTTGCCGTCCACCAGTATAATTTTTCGTTCATGGATCTCGAGATCATGGAGGGCTCTTTCCATGGCCAGCAGAGCGGCGTTCAATATGTTTAATTCGTCGATTTCCTCCACCGTTGCCGAAGCAATGGCATATCTTATGGAATCGGAGGATTGTTTTTTGGTCCAGGCGACAATTTTTTGCCGTTGATTTCGGGTCATTTTTTTGGAATCTCGAACTGGTAGGGAAATAAAATTTTTCTGGAGTTCCAGGATAAGATTTTCACTTATCCAAACGGCGGCAGCAACGACAGGACCGGCTAACGGTCCCCGGCCAACCTCGTCGACGCCAACGCTATCGCCTGGATCAATCTCGTTTTCCAGATACCAGGACATGTAATTGCCGTTAATCATTAGGGGGATCGTCTTTTTCCAATTGTCTTTTCGGGAGAGCAGGAAAAACATTCTTGTCAGGACTTTTGCCCAATTGTTTTTTCCGCAATACTAAAGAAACCCGATTGCAATTTTTGGATACGAATGTCGAAAAGCGATGTAAATTTTTTATTTCATGGTCCAAAGCCAGCTGAACAAAATCCCACGAAGATCCGACGGATACATTGGCGGCCAAAATCCGACATCTCTCCGCGAAAATCAACCAAAACGGATATAAAAATAAACTGAGAATCGTTAGACTAACGAGAAATTTCACGCCCTGAGGATTTACCAGTCCGTTTTTATTGGCGGCAGACACCAACATGAATGAAAATTCTCCGATATTTGCCAATAGCACGCCGATCACGAAGGATTCTTTCATGGAAAATTTACAGATCCTCATCACAAAAATATTTATGAGAGTCTTTCCGATGGTAACGAATAAAAGTGCCGAAAAAATTGTCAGACAATTTTCCCGAATGAAATTTATATCTACCAGTAATCCAACGCTGAGAAAGAAAGTCATTAGTGTAATTTCTTCGATGGGAGCGGAGACTCTTTTTATTTCATCTTTTATGTTGGAGTTTCCCAAGAGTAGGCCTGCGATAAATCCACCGAATGGAGCGGATAATCCCACTATTTCCGCCAAAACGGCACATCCCAGACAAATGCCAAATATGGACATCGCCAACATTTCCTCATGTTTCTTGATGAAACTAGCTAACTTATGGGCGTGATGATGGAATTTTAAAAAAGACAGCACAAGAATGCTCGCAATTACGCATAACACAGAGATCTTGATGGCGTCGAAACCAATGAATTTCGTGGATCCGATAAAATTTATTACGATGACCATCAGCAACGCCATGAGGTCTTGGGCGATCAGGATGCCAAATGTATTTTCTTCGATGTTGTAGTCCTGCTCTTTTAGATATTTCAGGGATTTCACCGTTACTGCCGTGGACGATAGAGCCACACAAAATGTCATTAAAATGATCCCGGAGCTAGATATACCCAGAATCGTACCGGCAATCAGCATAACAACATACATCAACACCGCAGAAATAAGCGCCGAAGCAATGGACGTTCGCCACATATTTTTTACTTTTTCAAAAGATAATCCAAGTCCAATAGCAAATAGCAGAAATAGAATTCCCATTTCGGAAAAAACTGCAACTTCGTCTCTATTAACGATGAATTGCAGGCAAGATGGTCCCAGCACAACTCCCGCAATAATATATCCCAAAATTGGGCTGTAGCCAAAAGATGACAACAACAATCCTGATCCCATTGCGCATAATACGACAGAAGCTATTTGTGCTATAGTCCAACCCATTTGTATTTTCTCAATCAATTGAATAATGTTTATTCCAAATCCGGCAATAAATTCACCATAGTGATCAAAACAAAACTATCACTACACAGTTATTTTACAATAAACTTTTCGTTTTTCCAAAAAAATTAAAAAAATATCGTAATACTGTAGTTTATGAGCAACTGTTGTGCTTAGGAACTGTTTGGGGCAGATTCTTACAAATGCGTAATTTCGAAAAAAATTCCGCCGAAAGTGAGATTTATTTCCAGGCTCCCGGAAGAATTTCATTTTTTGCTGGACTTTATCCATTGATGTTGTTAAAAATGTCTTTGGTAAAAAGATAAGATTGGAGATTTTCGTGGCTTTAAAAATTCGGTTGGCTCGTGGTGGAGCTAAAAAGCGTCCTTTTTATAGAATGGTTGTGGCTGATTCCAGAAATCCTCGGGACGGTCTGTTTCTGGAGAAAGTGGGAACTTATAATCCGTTTTTATCCTCGGAGGACCCGGCACGCGTGGTGCTAAACGCCGATAGGATCAAATATTGGCTTTCCGTCGGAGCAAAGGCGTCTGATCGAGTAACACTTTTGCTGCATTCCAAAGGTTTGTGCGACAGACCAATCCCGAGAGAGACTCCCAAGAAATCGGCTCCGGGCAAAAAAGCTCAGGAGAGACTAAAGCAACTGGAAGCGGCGTCTTAAGTTGATGAACAACTTTATCGAGATCTTGCAGGTTACCGGAGCGTTTGGAATTCGTGGATATTTGCGGGTATTGTTGTTCTCCGAGGATATTGGCCGATACCGGGAAGTCTACGATGCCGACGGTAACAGATACGGATTCCATTTGGTGAGATACGTCTCCGGCAATTCCGTGGTGCTGGCACTGGAGGGAATAGACGATAGAACTGCCGCCGAATCCATGCGCGGAACGTTTTTCTACGTCAGAAGAAAAGATCTCCCGAAACTGACTGAGTCTGAGTACTACGTCTGCGATCTGGTGGGAAAAACAATCCCGGTATGCAACTGCGATAAGGTTTGCACCATAGTTGGTGTGCATAATTTCGGCGCCGGTGATATCATTGAGCTCTCCCATGACGGCGTTACTTTCTTTGTGCCGTTCACCAATGAAAATTTCCCCGAAAATTGCGATTGCATAACCCCAGAAGCCTTCAGTGAGTATATGAACTAATGTGGAACGCAAATGTTTTTACAATTTTTCCGGAAGCTTTCCCTGGAAATTTAGGCGTATCCAACATTGGAAAAGCGCTTGCCGGTAACGTTTGGCGCCTCAATCTTGTGGATCTGAAAAAATTTCCCGTGAAGTCCGATAGAATTGATTCGATTCCCTATGGTGGCGGATCCGGTATGCTGCTGTCGCCGATTACCTTCGAAATGGCCTACGAATCCATATCAGACAATGCTAAAAACTGTCGGAAATTCTATTTTTCGCCCCGCGGACGCCAACTAACCCAAAAAAATTTGGACACCATCAGTTGCTCGCCGGGAATTACACTGCTCTGCGGTCGCTACGAAGGCGTCGATCAGCGGATTCTTGATCACTATGATTTTGAAGAAATATCCATCGGCGATTTCGTGCTGATGGGAGGCGAAGTAGCCGCCATGGCCATCATCGAAGGATGTGTGCGACTGCTGCCGGGAGTCGTCGGCGAAGCAAATTCCATCAGTGGCGATTCATTCCAAAATGGACTGCTGGAATATAACCAATACACGCGTCCGCAAACGTTCCACGACCGAAATGTGCCAGAGGAACTGCTGTCCGGAAATCATAAGGAAATACGCGACTTCCGGTTGCTGCAGTCGAAAAAAATTACCCGGGAAAAACGCCCGGATCTGTGGATGGAATATGTGTCTACGGAAATGAGAACACTATGGCAGCACTAGCAGTCTACGTGCATTGGCCATTCTGCGTCTCCAAGTGTCCCTACTGCGACTTCCTGAGCATAGTCGCCGATCCCTCCATCCATAAAGATTTTGAAAAATTTTTGCTCCAAGATTTGAAGAATGAACTAAAAAAATTCCCCAACCAATCCATCAGTAGCGTTTTTTTCGGAGGTGGAACTCCATCGCTGATGAGCGCAAAATCCATCGAAAATATGCTGCAGGCATTGCAAAAACAATGCTCCCTCGAAAACAATGCGGAAATTACACTGGAGGCAAATCCCGGTACCTTCGATTATCAGAAATTACTCGACTTCCAAAACGCCGGCGTCAATAGATTGTCCCTCGGCGTCCAAAGTTTTAAAGAAAAAAACCTGCGCTTCCTCGGAAGAATTTACGACGAAAAACAAAGCCTCAAAGCTACCGAAATCGCCTCCCGCACATTTGCAAATTTCAGTCTGGACTTCATTTACGGATATCAATGCCAAACGCTGGAAGATCTGCAGCAGGACCTGATCCGAGCGGTAGACTTCGGCTGCCAACATTTGTCGTGCTATCAGCTGACATTCGAGGAAAATACGCCTTTTTTCCACCGTCTCGCCGCCGGAATTATAAAAAAAATAAACGAAAATCACGAACTAAAATGCTATAAACTCATCAATAGTTTTCTGCTCAGTAAAAATATTCGCCGCTACGAGGTATCAAACTACGCCGTGGCCGGCTGCGAATCACGCCATAACCTCTGCTACTGGAAATATCAAGATTATCTCGGCGTTGGACCAGGAGCACATAGTCGCATAACCATCGACGGAAGAAAATACGAAATAAAAAAAATTTCGTCGCCTGAAAAATGGGCGGACGCTCTAAAAAATAAAGAAAATACCGTAAGTATCCAAAAAATGCTATCATTTCAGGAAGAATTGGAAGAAAGAGTCATTATGGGACTGCGGCTAATAGACGGCGTCGATATGAAAAATTTACGAGAGGTAATCCCGGGAAAAAATATTTGCCAAACGCTGAGCGATCAAAAAATATATTTCCTAATGACTCATGATCTTCTGGAAAAAAACAACGAAAAAATAAAATTAACCTACCTCGGAACACTAAAAATGAATTCCGTTCTGGAATTTTTGCTGAGCTAATTTAAAACAAATTTTCCCAGTGAAGTCTGAGCGCAGGTGAATTTCGATATTTTTTCGTTAGAATTGCTGGAATCGATGGAAACGCCTTATATAGTAAAGCGGCGTATTATTTGATACGATGATATATGATGTTTTCATATATTGGAGGTTGAGAAGTGGCATATAGTATTGAGTTTAGAAGAGAAGTTCTTGCATCGGCGAATAGATGTAATGATGGTCTAAGAGGAGCAGCAAGAAAGTTTCGCATATCGCCGACGACGGTGTTGAATTGGAAAAAGCTTTTTGAAGAGACAGGCAGTCTGGAAAACAGGCACACGGATACCAAAGAAAGGAAAATAAATCAAGATGAATTTAAACGAATAATTGAAGAGAAACCGGACATGTTACAGCGAGAGCTTGCGGATCACTTTAAAGTTTGCAGGAAATCGGTGTGGCGAATGCTGAAGAAATTTGGGTATAAATATAAAAAAAAACGACTTTATACCGTGAAAGGAATGAAGAAAAGCGCCAAGAATACCTTTCGGCAATAGCGGAAATACCGAAAGAATCAATAGTTTATGTTGATGAAAGCGGAATCAATGAGTATTTGTATCGAGATCGTTGCTATGGGCGTCGTGGGGTAAAAATTGTTGGTGAAATTTCAGGGAAACAATTCAAGAGAACCAACATAATTGCCGGTTATGTAAACCATAAAACTATTGCGGAATGCGTTTACGATTGCAACTCGAACAGCGAGTTCATTGTGAATTGGGTTGAGAAATTTTTGCTAAAGGATCTCAAGAAGGATCAGGTTGTTATTTGGGATAACGCAAGTTTTCATAAGAACAATAAAGTAAAAAAAATGTTCGAAAATGCTGGACATCGTTTGATATTTCTTCCGCCTTATTCTCCGGACTTAAATCCGATCGAGCATTTTTGGGCTAATTTAAAAAAATGGCTTAA
>JAITAC010000047.1 GCA_031284345.1 Holosporaceae bacterium
GAAAAAAAATCATTGACCGGCCATTCGGCCTCCAGAAACGGATATTCATTGGCACAGTCCCGAATATAATCTCTAAGGTCCAGATTATTCATCTATAAAAATTTCACGGAGTACAGCAGGGAAGGCGAGATTAAAGTTCGCTGTGCTGTAAATAGAAAGACGTCGTTTTTGTTTTCCATGCTATGATGTATAATTGGAAAAGCTTTCTCCAAGGTAAATTTTTTTAGCGTTCACATCATTAATTATATCTGTTGGTTTGCCTTCCACCAAGATACTGCCGTCGTGGAGTATGTAGGCGTAGTCTGCGATGGGCAGTGTATCTCTTACGTTGTGATCCGTAATAACGACGCCAATGCCTTTTTTATTTTTCAGTTCCAGTATCATATTTTTCATTTCGGAAACCGCTATGGGATCTATGCCTGCAAACGGTTCATCCAAAAGTATAAAGCTCGGAGAATTCGCCAATGCCCTTGCTATCTCGAGTTTTCTGCGCTCTCCACCCGAGATGCTAATTGCGGGAGCTTCTCTAATATAATCCAAAGATAGATCAATCAAAAGCTTGTCCAGCAATTCCTTAGCTTTTGCTCCTTTTATGCCGTTCATTTCGATGACAGCGTTGATATTTTCTTCCACTGTTAAGCCTCTGAAAATGGAAGATTCCTGCGGCAGGTATCCGACGCCAAGACGGGCTCTCTTGTACATGGGTAATTCGGTAATATCCTTACCATCGAGGAATATTTTTCCACTGTCTGGTTTTATTAATCCGCAGAGCATGGAGAAGCTGGTGGTTTTTCCGGCTCCGTTGGGACCCAGCAGTGCGACAATTTTACTGCGGGACGCCCTTAGGCTAATGTCGTGGAGAATTATTTTTTCATCCACGGTCTTTCTTAGATTTTCACAAACTATGCCACTGGCCATCATTTTTGTTTTTCTTTCCCATCTGATACAATGCCGCAGGATTTTTCGATGGCAATGCTACCGGTGTCGATATCAAGAACGGCAGATTCACCGAACACGTCTCCATTGGCGCCGGAGATAACCACATTGCCAAATACTGACGCTTTATTTCCCTTTAGGATTCCTTTTTTGGATTTGATTATAGCATCTGGTGTTTTTATTGTCAAAAAATTTGTGGCATTTATCTCTTCTATTCTATTATTTTTATCGAGAATTGCAATCATGTGGCCTGATTTTATATCGAAGACTTTTTTTCCTTTCTTATACACAAGATTCACGCGTGTGTCGGCCACAATTGACGCGACAGTTGACGCGGCAGTGTACAAAATATTTTTTTTAGCGGTCAGCGTATAATTGGGAGAGGCCAATTTAGCGTTTCCTTCGGCATTGATGGATTTTATTGATTTTGTATCCGATAAATTTTTTAGATCGCCCAGAAAACATACGATCATTTTATCGCAAGATATTGTGTGATTATTGCTGGTTACGTGGGCATTTCCTGTTAAAATCGCTATTTTATTCTCGATGTCCAGATGATAATTTCTTGCTCCCAGACGCGCATTATCTTTTTCCACGAATATATCGGAGTTTCCGTCTGCGGTTTTTTTTTCAAAGTCCACAACGGATTTTTCTGTTTTCAATTGCACTCCTGACGACGTCGAAAATTTTACATTTCCGGTAAATTCGCAGATGGTTTTATCTTCTTTTATCAATTTTGTGGTATCGGCTGAGACGGAGCAATTTTCGCCATTAGACAGCGAAAAATTTGACGTCATTTGCTGAAAAACGAAATTATTTTTTTCTTCTTCCGTTACTTTTTCCGAAGAAAGAGTGATTTCCTTTCCGTTGGAGTCGTAGGTTTTGTAGGAAATATTAGAGAACATGTTGGCGTTGGTATTTATGGCAAATTTAAGAATTTCGCTGCCGGGGTCTCTGGTATTGAATGTGTAGACAAACACGGCGACTAGCATAGCAACGGCCATGATTGCGAAGGTTATGGCGATAAATTGTATGCGTGTTCTTCTTTTACGCAAGACCAGCTCTCAAACAATCGTGTATATGTATTATAGCGCAGGGGTAGTCGTTTTCCGATACGATTAAGCAGGTTATTTTATATTTGTTCATGAGTCGGGTTGCTTCCTGGGCGAATGTATTTGGAGAGACGCTTTTGGGATTGCGAGTCATGATGTCACGGGCTTTGGTATCCAGAAAATTCGGATTTATTTTTCTTCTCAGATCTCCGTCTGTTATAATTCCGGTTATTTTTCCGATTCCATCGATCACGAAGGCGCAGCCGAAGGATTTTGCGCTCATTTCCACAAGCACCGATTTCATGAGATCGTTTTCCTGCACCAGTGGTATATTTGGATGCATTAGATCTTTCACCAGTAGTAGTCGTTTGCCGATAGCTCCTCCGGGATGCAGTTGTTTGAAGTCATCTCGATTGAAGTCTTTTCTTTTTAGCAGACACAGGGCCAGTGCATCGCCGATGGCAATCATTATGGTGGTGCTGGTGGTTGGCGCCAGGTTGTGTGGACACGCTTCATGGACACTTGGAATTATAATGCAGATTCTCGATGATTTCGCTAATATGCTGTCTCGATTGGAAGTAATGCCTATAACATCAATGCCGAAGCGATTGGCATAGCCGAGCATGGGAATCAGCTCCTCTGTATTTCCGGAGAAGGAAAGCACCAGCAGCACATCATCTTTGGAAATGACGCCAAGATCTCCATGGCTCGCTTCTGCCGGATGTAAAAAAAACGCCGGCGTACCGGTAGACGATAGCGTTGCGGATATTTTTCGTCCCACGTGTCCGGGTTTTCCCATGCCAGATACTATCACGTGTCCTTCTTTACTGTATATCAGATCAATAGCAGCGCTGAAACTTTCATCGATGCCATCGCGCATCTCTGTTAGTCCAGCGATTTCTTTATTAATTACCGATTGCGCATATTCCAGTTCGTCAATTTCTTTCACGTTGCCTCCTCTATTCCACCGTAACAGATTTTGCTAAATTTCGCGGTCTATCCACATCCGTTCCTATGATTGTCGCCGTATGATAGGCCAACAGCTGCAGTGGTATGGAATATATAATGGGAGCTATGGCCGAATGCACGTTCGGAAGCACCAGCTTACGCACTTCCGGAGGCAATTTTTTTTCTCCCTCTATGTCCGTAACGAGAATTATATTTTTTCCCCGAGCCATTGTCTCCTGCAAATTGGACGCCGTTTTTTCAAACAGTTCATTGCTGGGACACAGAAGCACAATGGGCACGTGCTCATCAACAAGAGCTATCGGACCGTGCTTCATTTCTCCGGCGGCGAATCCCTCGGCGTGAATGTAGGATATTTCTTTGAGCTTCAGAGCTCCCTCCAGAGCTATGGGAAACATCGTTCCCCGTCCCAGATATATGGCGTTGGAACTTTTAGATATCAGCTCTGCCAGCAGTTTTATTTGATCGGAGAGCGTTAGAACTGACTCGCAAAATGTCGGGACGTTCTGCAGTTGCTGCAATAAAAATTCTTTTTTGCAAAAGGCCAAACTTGCCAAAATGGTCAACTGCGCGGTGAAGGTCTTGGTAGAAGCTACTCCCATTTCAATTCCGGCTTCCGAATAGAACACCATATCAGACGCCCGATCTGTCGCGCTATTTTTTACATTTACGATGCCGATGGTTTTGCAATTGCTGTTGCTGCGAACATACTCGAGAGCAGCTAACGTATCCAGTGTCTCTCCGGATTGGGATATGGATATAAACAGCGTATTGTCTTCCAAAACCGGATCTCTGTAGCGAAATTCCGACGCAATTTCTATGCTGGTGGGAATCTTCAAAAATCGCTCAAACCAATATTTGCCCACCATTCCCGCATAGTAGGAAGTACCACAGGCGACAATGGATATTCTGGTAACGTTTTGGAAAATAGAAGCGTCTATTTTATTATGCAGCAATGTTTTTCGTATGGCAGTCGGCTGATCCATGATTTCTTTCAGCATAAAATAAGGATATTCGCCTTTTTTTGCGGAATCGTTGTGCATGGGCAATTTATATTTTTTTCGATTTACCGGCTGGAGATTTTTATCGTAAAAAACTGCGTTATCTGCGGAAATTTCCACGATATCGTTGTCTTCCATGTATGCTACTTCGTGGCATATGCCGGACAAAGTACCCGCATCGGATCCCACACACATATTGAAACAGGAGGAGATATCTTCATTTGTGCTGGAAGAACAATGTTTGTTCACGAATCCGACCACCAGCGAACTTTTTCGGCGAGCGGCGATTATTTTATCACCGAAAGACGTGAAAATAGCCGCTATGGCGAAGGTGCCGTCCATGGCATTTATGCAATTTCGCATGGCCTCCGGTGGCGAGAAACCATTGGACAATTCCCGCTGTAGGAAATGGGCGATTACTTCCGTGTCAGTTTCGGATGTAAAGACATAGCCGTCATTTTCCAGGGAGAACCTCAATTCCTTATGATTCTCGATGATGCCGTTGTGAACCACCGCCACATTTTTGGACATAATAGGATGAGCGTTATTTTCCGTTGGTTTTCCGTGGGTAGCCCATCGGGTATGGCCGATGCCAACGTGTCCTTTGACGCAGTTTTTCTGAAGCAATTCTTTAAGATTCGATAATTTTCCAACTGCTCGAAATCGGACAATGGTATTATTGTGCAGCAGAGCGATTCCACTGGAATCATAGCCGCGATATTCTAGACGTTCCAGACCGTTCAAAAGTTTTGAGTGAATATTCTCGTTGTTATGGCCTACTATTCCAATTATTCCACACATTTGTTATTATCCGTCCTTTAGTGATTTCAGTTTCCGACGTTCTAGGGATTTATTTTCGATATTGCGCTGTGGCGCGCGAGAAACAGCCAGAGATCCGGGATCCACATTTTTGGTTATGATGCTGCCGGCGCCGATGGTGGCGTCATCGCCTATATTCACTGGAGCTACCAGTGCAGAATTTGATCCGATGAAAACATTTTCTCCAATCTGGGTTTTATATTTGCGGAATCCGTCGTAGTTGCAAGTTATGACGCCGGCTCCGATGTTGGTATTTTTCCCGATTTCGCTGTCTCCCACATAGGTTAGGTGATTAATTTTTGCATTTTCGTGTACTATGCTATTTTTTATTTCCACGAAATTTCCGATTTTTGCATTTTCGGCAATAAATGTGTCGGGCCTAATGCGTGCGAAGGGACCAACGGCGGCATTTTTTATGTTTGCTCCTTCGAGGGAGCAAAAAGAATTTATGTGGGTACCGCTTTTGACGTGCACATTTTCACCGAAGACCACAAAGGGATCAATTTTTACATCGCTTTCCAGGACCGTATCGAACGAAAAAAATACTGTTTCCGGAGCCACCAACGTTACTCCGTTGCTCATGTGTTTTTTTCGCATTTGATTTTGGAAATATTTTTCGATGACCGCGAGCTCCTGACGATCATTGACGCCTGACAACTCTTCCGCATCGGCTTCGTGATATCTGCAGATATATCCGGCCTCATGGGCCAATTTTACGATTTCTGTTATGTAGAACTCGTTCGTAACGGGGCTTGGTTTTATTTCGTGTATCAATTTGGACAGCAGATCTTTTCGCAGCAGCAACCCGGCATTGCAGAGGGGGAGGATAGTGGCGCATTCGGAAGCGTCTTTGGCTTCTATTATGCTTTTTATGGTTCCTGTTATTGCAGCTGGTTCCAGCTTTCCCAGCGATTTTGTATTGGCGGAATTCATTGCCAACACCACAACCGCTGTTTTTTCGCAGGTTTTTGCTACTGCGTACATCATCTGCAGTGTTTTGGGAGTCACGAGCGGAATATCGCCATACAATATATATACCCACTCGTATGCAGAAGCGGCGTTTGCGCCCGAGAATTTTTCATCGCGGAGTGACTTTTTGGGATTATCGAGACATTTCAAGGCACATTTTACGGCGTCGCCGCTTCCTAAGGGGATGGGCTGAAAG
>JAITAC010000051.1 GCA_031284345.1 Holosporaceae bacterium
CCATATTCAAACTTTCGCGAGCTACTTCTCCGCTGCCTTTTACGCCAGTTATAAGATGATATTCACTGAAAAAGTGTTTCACGTCGAATCCGATCCAGTTTACCATGGGAATTACGCGCGCCAGCATATTGGGTACTGATCCAGCCGTATGAAGCCCTATCAAAAATCCCATTCTTTTAAGATCAACGATGGCCATAGGCAACATACTCTGGGCTAAAGGCTCTCCACCACTGAAAACGACAGCCTCAACGAAGCCAACTCTTTCCTTGAGCAGCTCCAAAATGTCTTCCCAGGGAAGCGACTCGGTCGGAAGAATAGGCTGAAGATGCGGATTATGACAGTAAACACATCGCCACGGGCATCCTTGCATAAATACCACAGCGGATATGTGATCCGGATAATCCACGGTGGTCATAGGCACAATCCCACCGACAAATAAAGCATTGTCCATATAAATTAACCAAATGTAAGAAAAAAAACAGCACACCACAAAACTAACGCATCTGCAAATAACTATGGTGCACAGTAGATAGGTTTTTGAATTTTAGACATATTTGAAGATTAAAGATTACAGCAAGAGACACTCTCCTCGAAATGAGCTCTCTCGGCAAATTCTCCCTTCTTACCTATGTTGAAATATGATACTGGCCGATGGTATCCCATGACCCTTGTCCAAATCTCACACTGTTGACGCTCGCTGTCGTCCAAATTGATTTTTTCATCATTATCCATGATTAACCTCCAAACTAATTACTTCCCATGATATCATAAAAAATAAAATTATTATATGCAAGGAATCAATTTTTATAATTTATTTCGGAAGCTATTGCGGCCGTTATTATTTAATACAGGATGGATATTATCTTCAAAATATATTAGAAATTTTAATGCATTTTTAATAAAATAACTTTAGTTTGTTAAATGTAGATCTTATAGTTAGATGTTTTTCGTGATAGCGTAAAAAATTATCTGGCAGGAAATTTGGAAATGCGATTGGAAATGCGATTGGAATTTTTAGTTTTATGACTTTGTTCTGTTAGGAGGTAACTTTGAGAGTTTTATTAATAGAGGATGATACTCAAACAGCAAAAGGCATTGAAATATTGCTTAAAAAAGAGGGAATAACCGTCGACGTAACTAGCTTTGGGCAGTACGGACTCGAAGTTGGAAAAATATATGATTACGATGGAATAGTACTAGATCTTATGTTACCAGATATCGATGGAGTAGACGTTATTAGAAAACTACGAGCCTCCAACGTGCGTACCCCCGTACTTGTGCTATCAGGATTATCAGCATGTAAAGATAAAGTCACCTGCCTCAACATCGGAGCAGACGATTATGTGACAAAACCATTCGAAAGTAGAGAACTAGTCTCCAGAATACAGGCGGTCATCAGAAGATCAAAAGGACATGCAGAATCGGTCATAAAAGTGGGAAAGATGACGGTCAATCTGCAGAGCAAACGCGTCGATATAGACGGAAAACCCTTGCGCCTGACCGGAAAAGAATATTCAATACTGGAACTGCTGTGCCTGAGAAAAGGAGCAACCCTCACCAAAGATATGTTCCTAAATCATCTCTATGGCGGTATGGACGAACCAGAATTAAAAATTATCGACGTCTTTGTTTGTAAATTGAGAAAAAAATTAATGGAAGCGCTCGATGGAGAATGCTACATAGAAACCATATGGGGACGCGGCTATACCATTAAAGATCCTTTCATGACCGGTGAAAAAATTATGCCAACCATGGAGTACACGGCACTACAGCAGGATCGCGTTTAGAAACCATTAAAAAGATCGTTGCATAATGTGATTTTTGTTGCAAAAGCAAAAAAGAGCACAGACACTTATAGCAGATCCCATCTCTGGTTTGCCCTTGTCGACTGGGCCGCGACTGGTACAGTACGTACTCCGCAAGTTGCTTGGATAATTCAAGAGGGGATCTGGTATTATATCATAGCGCAGGATCGCGGCGTACTCTCTGTACAGGAGGAAATGAGCTACGGATCTGACGAAGGCGATTGCGAAAAAAAATCATTATGCAACACTCCCTCCTATTCATCTTTCTTCTTGCCATAAATATCAGAAGGATCAGCGGGAACGTAAATATTTTTGCTGCTATTTTCAAGGTCTGAAATCTTAAAATCACCAAAAAATGTATTGAAGGGGAGCATATGGCCCAATTCATTTATTTTTTGAAAAGCAAGCGGAATTGATGACGACATCTTCATTAAATATTTTTTCATTGCGGGAGAAATGCTAGAAAAAAAAGCATTACTGAAGTCCGTAGCTAATGCGGTACTATTATCCAGCACAGTTTTTAATAATCCCCTAAATAAAAAAATCATATGATATCCATAAAGAGAAAGAGTCTCCATTTTGTAATCGGAAGGAATACTTTGATCAGCCATAAATTTTGGAAAAATATCCGCACAGGCGTCACTAATAAATTTTGAAAAGACATCGAAAATATTATGGTTTTGCATAAAAAGTGTAGGTTCACTTCTGGTAAAGCAATCGTTCATTAATTTGAGACAAATCAATTCCTGCAATAATTGCTCATCATACTTAATTTTATAAGAATTTATGTGGTTCTCATTAAGACAAAATTCGTAAAAATCGAAAAGTATGTTTTCATCAATATTATCGAAATTCAAAATCGTTCCAGATTTCGTTTGTTTAGCCAGACAATTGCGAAAAGTCGGAATACATTTTTTTATATTATAAATAAAGAGATTTTTTTCAGAATTTGCTGGAATTATTATACCATTTTCAGTAATCAAGGTGGCCCAAAACTTGTCTAGCATTTCCGGAGCGCCAGAGGACTGCGAGCTACCATATGTATTGCAGAGAAATGTGTCTGGCGATGAAGGTAATTCGCCTTTGGGGCCAAATAATTCCTGTGAAAGAATCTGATGTGGTGTTTTCGGAGGCAACGATGCTGCCGTCGGCAATATGGACGTCTGCGCGCGAGAAGAGGGCGCTACCATCTCTTCCACTTCTCTAGACTCCAGCGGAGGCATAATTTTATCATCGTGGTGTGTTTGTGCAATGTTCAGATTTTGATCCATAGCAAAAATACATGGCAGATGGAAACAAGCTATGATTATATTTTTTCTCATGATTACTCCTATATTTATAATAAATACCTAATATTCAATCAACACTTTTTCAACCAACAGGTTATATCTTGAACAGCATACAATATTTCGTATTTTTTTTCTTATATTTTTGCAAATTTTAGATATTTTCGTGCACGCATGGTCCTGGGTATGTTTGTTAAGTTTCTCCGTTTGACTTGGAGAGAGTTTGCTCTGCGAGCCTACGATCTTGATTCTGAGACTTATTCTCCATATTTATTCTATTTATAGCCCATCCCGTGGCGCGCGACACGGATTCCTACGTATATCATGATATCAAAAATGTCAAAAAAATTCGTTAATTTATAAAAATTCTTTGCCGTTAACGGAAATTTTACATTTTCCTGCTATTATGCAAGTTGGTGGAAAGGGCGCCGGCGCACAACTCGGGGTTGCAATTTGGGGTTGCAAATATGTAAAGTAGGCTTCAGAATCCAGATGTTACAGAATCCGGATGTTATACCAGATCCCATTTTGAATTAGCTAAACTGTTTTCGGAAGGCGCTCTGTACCAAGCGCTGCCAGACGGACAATGGATAATCGCTGATGGAATCTGGTATTACAGAATTTATTCTATTTATAGCCCATCCCGTGGCGCGCGACACGGATTCCTACGTATATCATGATATCAAAAATGTCTCAAAAATTCGTTAA
>JAITAC010000104.1 GCA_031284345.1 Holosporaceae bacterium
TTCTGACTTTTTCGGGCCATCCATCAAGGTTATCGATTTCGGACAGAAGTTCCTCAACAAAATGTGTGATTTTTATGAACCACTGTGACAGCATCCTCTTTTCCACGACGGCTCCAGAACGCCACCCCCTTCCGTCGATGATCTGCTCGTTCGCCAATACGCAATTATCGACCGGATCCCAATTAACTTCCGATTTTTTGCGGTATACGAGGCCTCTTTCATACATTTTCAAAAATAATTTTTGCTGAAATGCGTAGTAGCGATCATCGCAGGTGGCGAACTCTCTGTTCCAATCGTATGAAAATCCCATAGCTATGATCTGTTTTTTCATTGCTGCGATGTTTTTGTATGTCCAATCTTTCGGATGAGATTTTTCCGCCAGAGCGGCATTCTCTGCCGGAAGTCCGAAGGCATCCCACCCCACCGGATGCAGCACGGAAAAGCCGCGCGCCCTCTTGAATCTCGCAATAATATCGCCGATGGTGTAGTTTCTCACATGGCCGATATGTACTTTCCCAGACGGATACATAAACATCTCAAGAACATAGCACTTTGGCTTTGCAGAGTCGAAAACAGAAGTAAATGATTGATTCCTAAGCCAAAAATCCTGCCATTTCAACTCAATGACGGAAAAATTATAAGGAGCTATCTCAGAGATATCCTTTGGCATAAACTACCCCCAATGCGAATATTATAATACAGCATAATCACGCGATCGACCCATAAAACTACAATAAATTAGCTAGAAAATCAATTTGAGAAGAATTATGGTTTTATCACTTCATGGCATTATGAAATGGTTCGAACAATTTTTGCCGATAATGGCACTCAATTTACCAACCTTGAGCATCAAAGGCCGGTGTTTCCTCATATTTTTGACCGAGTCTGCCAGAAGCACAATATCGAACATCGGCAGACTCAGCCAACACATCCGTACGACTTAAAATTTTAAGTGTACTAACTCCATACGAATTCATTGTAAATTCCCGGAAAAACAACGCTAATCTTTCTAGGGTAAACCCGTCCTTCCACAATACGGGACCATATATACCTGAATCATGCAAATATTTTTCTGAAAAATATTGTTGCTATTGGGGCAATGTCATCAGATGTTATTTACCCTCGACCTTATCTTCATCTTTCCATTTCTTCAGCTCGTTTATCTCTGCTCTCAGTTTATTTATCTCTTCATCTTTCTTTTCTTTAAGCTTGTTTATCTCTTCATCTTTCTCTTTTTCCAGTGCATTATAGTCGTCCACCAGCGCATTATAGCCTTCTACCAGCGCGTTATACTTTTCCACCAGTGCACTTTTTTTCACCAGCACATTATAGCCTTCTAGCAGCGCATTTTTTTTCACCAGCGCATTATAGTCTTCTACCAGCTTATTATTCTTTTTTTTCAGCTCCTCATTCTCTTCCAGCAGCTCCTCTTTCCATTGCTCCAGCGCATACTTCCCATTATTCTCTTCCTCCAGCTCCTTATTTTTTTCATCCAGCCTATCATACGATTCTTCCAGCAGCCTCTTACTTGTGGTTAGCTCTTCAATCTTTTTCTTCAGATTCTCATTTTCTTCCTTCAGCTTCTCATTTTCTTTCTTCAGTGGCCACTTATTTTTTTCATTTGGATTTATATTAGGATCGTTTCCAGCGGTATCATTGACAGTGATGATATATTCGAAGTTGTCATTGGGAATATAATTGTTGTTGATATATCCGGCGTTGTTCGGCAGAAATCCTAACACTTGTGTTATTTCTTTTTGTTGTGCCATTTGTTGTGCCATTTCTAGATCTTGGGAATAAGTTTGTATTACTCTTCCACGCTTAAGAGCCTCCGCTTCGTCATGCAATCCGAGACAAATAGACGAAATAACTGCTCCTATTAAAATCTTCTTATAATTTATATTCATTTGGAACTCCATAATTAATTGACTGAGTGAAAAAAATCATCAACGCCACATCGTATAACACAACATATGCATGACATAACACGACATAATATATATGACATAATATAAAATAAAACAACACACAAAATCACATATGGGATATTTTTTGGCTAGAAGGTGATAAAAATATGCGAAGGTCACAGTTGCGGCGTGCGGTGCGTTTTGGGTCATTTCCGACTTTTGTGTCGTTTTTGCCCAATTTTGTCAATTTTTTGCTCTACCCTGGAGAGATTTCAGCGTTTCCCTCAATATTCGACCTGCTGTGATAATAAAAATAGCCGTCATTCCGCTTGCAAAATTTCGCTGTGTATGGTAAAAGCGGGAATCTAATTTGCATTTATTTGGTTTTATTTTTGCGTTCATTTGGTTTTGTTGAGGGTATATGGCTAAAAAAATCGTTGGGTATATAAAGTTACAAGTTCCAGCTGGCAAGGCTAACCCTTCGCCTCCGATTGGTCCTGCTTTGGGACAGAGGGGGCTTAACATTATGGAATTTTGCAAGGCATTTAACGCGCAGACGCAGTCCTATGAGGCTGGAACACCGCTTCCGGTTGTCATAACCGCCTACGGAGACAGAACATTTTCGTTCGTGATAAAATTACCTCCGGTTTCTTATTTTCTGAAGCAGGCGGCGGCGGTTGCGAAGGGATCTTCCACTCCAGGACGAGGTGGAACTGCCGGCAGCGTCACCATGGCTCAGGTGATAGAAATTGCCGAAAAGAAGATGAAGGACCTAAATGCAAA
>JAITAC010000106.1 GCA_031284345.1 Holosporaceae bacterium
AAAATGTTCGGCGGCACAATCTCGGTCAGCGAAGGTGGAAGAATAGAGGTAAAAACAAGTAATGGCTTGAGCCCTCTGGCCGTAGATTTGGGAACCATAGACGTCAAAAATGACAACTCAGGTAGCCAAACAATCAAGGGATTGGCCGTTGGAAAAGACGCCACCGTCAATCTTGATTTCCAAGATGCGGAAATTAACGAACAATCTGTCATTAGAGGAACTTTGCGAGTCGGACAAAATGCTACATTTGAAGGTGACCTGAAAGTCGATGGAGGTACTCTGGAACTTCTAGAAAATGTAAGCGATTTGCATCTCACAAATGTAGAATTTGGATCCGTCCTGAATACCATGAATAGCAAAATCGCCACAATATCAGTAAACCAGTGGACCATGGGTAACCATATAGACTTAGTAGAAGGCGGAGATGTTATAGATAATAATGACGGTACCATGCAATGGCTGCTGGACTTCGATGTGGATAAAGAAACATGCGACAAATTGGAAATTGGAACATTCGTCAATGCTAACGATACCCCCATCACAATAGCAGGATATAATGTGCTCGGAAATGCCGAAAAAGATGAGTATTGGTTCCAAATATTGGATATCACCAATGGCACATATCCTAGGATACAAATTCCAAATCCACTCTATGAAAGCACCAATGGTAATATCTATAAATTATACGCCAATAACCGAGATGGAAAAGTGCTCATGAGCAGACACCCCGTAGAAGTTAGTGAAATTTATCTGCCAACGTACCTTATGCACACGGCAACATTGTCGTCGCTGTCGAATGTCTTTGAACTTGTATACGATAGCAGAGACGGGCTTTGGAACTCCTCAATCATCAAGAGAAAATATCGCATCTGGAACAAATCCGTAACCTATAAATATAACTTCAATGTCGTCGGATCCGCAAACGACGTCAACGCCAGAGGTAGCGCTACGGTCTTCGGCGTCGATGCCAAACCAATCATTCTCAATGGCTGTTGTAGGTTTGTCGCCTCAGCCTTCGCCGGATGCCTCCGAGAAAATAACCGCTACTCCATAAATAGTAACAACTGCTGCACCATAGGCGGTATGAAATGGTCCTGGATTAGCAAAAACTACGGCAGTGCAAATTTAATCTGCTCCTACGCCGCTGTCAGAAATGGCAATCCAGATTGTGTCATTCGGAGTCACGTGATTTCTCTGAGCTCCCGCTACATCAATAATCTCCCACTGGCGAAAAAGGTCTCTCTTGTGCCGATGACTCAGCTGGATTTTTCCCACATAATCTCCGGAAATGCTAAAGTAAAAAATATCCACATAACTCAGGAGAATAACAGTAGCCTAAGAGCATCTATCGGCACAAATCTGCAATTCCAGAACGATAAATTCAAGGCTTCCTTTGGGGCAAAATTTAATAAAAAATTTGGAAAAGAAGGAAATAAAAGTTTCAACAATATAAATATCTACTCTCCTCATAAAATATCCGACTCATATATGGAGTATAACGCTCAAATCAGTGGGAAAATTAATAATAACGTAAATATAGATCTAACCGTGGGAAAATCTTTCGGCGGCCGAAATGGAATCTCCGCAAACCTAACCGTATCTGCTACACTGTAAAAAAATTACTGGGAATCAGACTTTATTTTCGCAATTGGATGAAATTTTTCGATGATTTCTTTTAATTTTTTCCTACTAACGTGGGTGTATATTTCTGTTGTGGTAATATCCTTGTGTCCCAGCATTTTTTTTAGACTGAGCAAATCGGCGCCATTGTCAAGAATATGCGTTGCGAAAGCGTGTCGCAATACGTGGGGAGATATTTTTTTGGTATCCACGCCGGAGAGTGCGGCGATTTCTTTGAGAATCTGAAATATTCTCTGGCGTGTGATATGTTTGGCCGGATCCGGAGATGATGGAAATATCCAAACGGACTCCGGACAAACGGCCGTCCATTCTTCCAGCAGCGGCACGACCACTGACGCAATCGGCACTATACGCTCTTTACTTCCTTTTCCCATGACCCTCAGGAACTTCGATTCCACAATGGAATTTTTTTTGACGGAAATGAGCTCACTAACGCGTAATCCGCTGCCGTAGAGAAGATATAGTATCAGATTTGCTCGTAATTTTTCCTCATATTTCAGTTGATCTGTGGAATTTTTTAGCCGCAGGACAGTTTCTTCGTCCACAATTTTTGGCAGAGGTCGTTTGCATTTGGGCTGCGTTATAAATTCCATTGGATTATCGTTCAGCAGCTCTTCCCGACACAAAAATTTGAAAAATTGCTGCAGTGACGATAATTTTCTGCGAATAGAAGATGTTTTCAGATTTTTTTCGTCCAGTATCGCCAAATACGTGACGATATTTTTGGGCTCCAGGACGGCAACACTGATACTTTGGGATGCGAGATAGCGGTAAAATTCCTCCAGATCCAGCACATAGGACTGCACTGTGTTATGGGAGGCGTTTTTTTCGCTCTTTAGATATTCCACAAATAGCTCCATAAAGTTACGTTCCAAATTTTGCTCCGCCATAGCTGATCTCCGGGGTAATTCCATTTTGGGATTAAATCATATTTTATTAATACAGAATCTTTACCATTGTTAATTATGAATTTATAATACTCCTAAATGCAGTTATATTTGGAAAAAAATATTTAAGATGGAACCGTTAAGGTCGGGTAATTTATTGCAAGCTCGTGGGTTATCAGAGTTTGATTTGTTCTTGGTTATGTTATTGTCGCGCTTCTCGCACTTGTGGGAGGAGAGATTCCCATGACTTATGTTATTTTTGCGCTGGTGATATTGTTTTTAATTGCCATATCCGGTTTTATATCAGGTGCGGAGACGGCGATCACCGGAGCATCCAAGGCATATCTATATCATTTGGCCAAAAAAGGAGATGAGCGCGCCAAAAAAGTCATAGCTCTGCGGGAGAAAATGACCACGTCCATTGGTACGATTTTGGTTATTAATCAGATATTTTTATATTTCATTCCCATGATCAGTGTGTTTTTTTCGGTGAAATACCTGTCTCCGACGGGGACTGCCGTGATGCAGACGATAATAGGGGCCGCAACTATCACCTACGCTGAAATATTTCCCAAAATGGTGGCCATACAATTTACATCGAAATATGCGCTATTTGTGGCGCCGTTTGTAAAAAATATTGTAAGACTCCTGAAGCCGCTGGTGTCGCTGCTGGAATTTTGCGCGCGACTTTCCCTGAAGCTGATGCGCGTAAATATGGACGACAAATCCCCAGATAAATCAGACGACGAATTGCGCGGCGCCATCGAAATGCACGAATCCAGAGGAGACGAAGACGAAGTTCAAAAGAAAATAATGCTCAAAAGCATATTGGATCTGGAAGAAATTACCGTGAGTCACATTATGGTGCATAGGAAAAATTTAAAAACCTTAGACGTATCGCTTCCACTGGAGAAAATCGCCGCGGAATTGACAAGCTGTCCGTTTTCCCGCATACCAATGTGGAAAGATAATCCTGAAAATATCATTGGCGTACTCAAGACGAAAACATTTTTCCGGGCAGTGCAGATCGGCAACGGCGACATAGCAAATATGAAGATAAACAGCCTAATTTCTCCACCATGGTTTATTCCGGAAACGACGCATTTGCTGGATCAATTGCAGAATTTCAGAAAAAAAAGAGAGCATTTTGCTCTGGTGGTAGACGAATACGGCGATCTCATGGGATGCATTACGCTGGAGGATATTCTGGAAGAAATTGTGGGGGAAATCACCGACGAATACGACGACGTCAGCGCATCCGGCATCCGCATCCAACCGGACGGATGCGTGGTCATCGATGGCACAACCCCCATTCGCGATCTAAATCGACAATGCGATTGGAATATACCAGAAGAAGAAGCCGCCACCATTGCCGGCTACATCATGCA
>JAITAC010000130.1 GCA_031284345.1 Holosporaceae bacterium
GGTTTGTCATGTCAAAAATACCACAATAGGCTAGTTATTTACGTTTGCGTGGCCATTTTTATATTTTTTTCTATACGACTGTAGAAAATTTTACGTCCATTGTTCGACGCGCAATTCCAGGATGATTTCCGTTGACAGCGGTCCCAAAAGACAATATTTGGCCACACACATTATCTTTTTTTGTCAGGATCGGTGGGAAAAACTCCTTCCTGAAATGTAATTATGTTATCATATTTATTTATTCTAAAGCAATCATTAGATTTTCGTGGGCTTACCTCCAATGAATTGCGGCAGAGCTTGATCTTGAAATTTATTTTTCATATTTATAGGCTTCCTGTGGGGCGCGGCACAGGAGGGACTATATATAGAATAAATATGGGGGATAGGTCTCAGAGCCAGGATGTCTCAGAATCTGTTGGGCAGCAGGCATGACATCCCATAATAAATGTCATTAGATACAATTAAGTCACATAAATAAATTTATTATTGTATATTTTTCATAATCATTGCAAATGATAAAATGTTATTGTAGATATTATTCGATGTACTCTAGGTGGCGCTATTTGTGTTGAGGAGTGTTATGTATAAAAAAATGTTGTGTCGCTCAATTTTTTTGCTGTGGTTAAGTGGAATTGTGTATGTAAACAATTCATACACAATCGAAAATAATTCCGGTACTTGTGCATCTAAAGGCTCGTCTGAAGCTAGCGATGCTTCCATCGATGGGACCCCTCAATTTGACGGTTTTATCAATATCAGATTTGCTCACGAAAGAAAAAATGATAATGCTTTGGGTCCCAAGAATACATCTGCGGTGGCGTTTACTCCAGTCGTTACCGTTGGTAACGTCACGTTGGAAAGCGATTTTTACTACGGCCATCAGTTTACCTACAGCTCAATTCCGAGCAGTGAGAGACATTTATCAAAAATGACGTCAAAAAAACATGAATTTCGTAACGCTTTTAAATCCATAAAAACGGCAGCGGTCAGCGGGATGGCGAAAAACATAAATAATGCGCATTTTTATCGGTCCTACAGCCGAGCATTTTATAAAAACGAGAAATTGGATTTTTGTGCGGTTTTGGGAGATGTATCTTCCAAAAGTGTCATTGGGTATCAACAGAGTATATCCGGTGCTGGCATAAGCATATTTCGGCAGAAAGGTGGAGGGATGAACAATGGATCCGGTATTACGCTGGTTCGTCCAAGTAAAATCGAGTGCAAACTCGGAAATGAAATACTGGCTCTGAGAGTATTTGCTCCCGGGGGCTATTCGCTAGAGGATTTGCCGGAGGAAGTTAAAATCCCGGGTGTATATCTGAAGGTAAGCGATTCGCTCAACAAATCGGAAAAGTTCAATGTGGATTATTTCGGTGGATACGGCTATTTGGAAAAAGGAAAAGATGATTTTGATTTCATTATCGCCTGTAGAAATAGATGGGACATCGATGATCCCTACAGGATACGCTATACCAAAAAACCTCGCTATGGACTCAATTATAGATACGGTGTGGAGGATGATATTACGCTGGGAACCGGAGCGCAATTGTTTGAAAATTCCTATTTATTTGATATTGTTGCCATATTTGTCACCAAGTCTGGTTTGATATCTCCGAATATATCCTTCAGCCGCCAAGACTGGGGCAATGGAAATAATGCCAATGCCATTGGGGCAGGTCTGTTCTATAAACTTCCGGAAAAGGATACGGGCCTATCACTGGAGGTGTTTTTAGGAGTAAAATCTAGAGGGTTCGGAGATTTTGGCAAAAGCAAATATGATATCGAGGAATATAATAAATTTATGGATAAATATTTCAACGAGCCTTTGCAAAAGACGTTCAAGGATTCTCCATCTGAGTCGTCATCGACGCGGGAAGTTATTGTCCGAATGTATACTCAACCGATCTGCGGTGTTGTGACTCCGACTTTCACCTTCAATGGAGTTTGGGGAAAATCCCAGAGACTGCGGGAATATACGTTTAGCCTCGTTACTAGAGTTTTTGACTATTTTACATTGGTTACGAGTGCCGGTTTAACCTATGACGATCCGTCTGGGGGGTCTAATCACCAATCTCCAGATCGGCGTCTCACGGTGGCATGCACGATTCCGCTGGGCGAGGATTTCTCCGTAGGCGGATCCTATTACCATCATGACGATGAGCGTCTCCGCAACTATGTGGGCATTAATTATACGCCTATCCAAATAAAAGGTCTTGAATTCAGCGCTGAGCAATATACTTTTCCTGGATTTAGCAATCCTTGTTTCGCACTAAAGTACGATGGTGACTACTTCAATGTGAAGTTAGAAGAAAAAATCAATAATGTTTACGAAAATAGCGGAAATAATGCACGCCATGATAATCAGCAAAGGGCGTTTTTCGGTACTAGTATTACAACTAAAGGAATAAAATCTTACCGGAAGTCGTTTTTCAATGTTTTGAGAACTGCGCCCGAAAGTATTGACGACACTAAATAGCAGAAAGTCGTCGAATAGAACATCGTCGTTGGCAACGGTATCGCGTGATGCAGAATAACCTCCTTTGCCACTGCGACCGAAAAGCAACGACGGTGCGAATAATTCGTTTTATGGAATATTTTTTCTTGTTTTATCGATAATTTTTTGCTACTCTAATAGACATGCTAAGCAATAAATCATGTCATATAAAAACAATGGAATATTAAAATGACGAATAAAACAATTTTTATGTTTGCAGCTCTAATGGTTTTTAGCGGTTGCGTTCGCCTAGATGACGATAAATCCTACAATGAACTAAATACATTTTTAAGTGGAGATGCCGAATACATTGCCCAGTTGCAAAATCAGTTGATGATGGATCCCAACAATAAAGAATTGCAGGAAAAATTAAATATTGCCATGAAAGATGCCAGAAATCGAAGAGATCAAGAGAAAAATAGCGACGCCAGATATAATAGTCTGCAAAATGAAATTGGTTACATAAAAAATAATAATTCTCATCAATATGGATACCAATATAAATATTACAGATAAACAGCTACTTTTTATGGGGCTTACTCACGATTGAGATTACCACATAAAGAATATTGCGATATATTTTCTGCGTTATATAGTAAAGCGGCGTATTATTTGATACGATAATATATGATGTTTTAATATATTGGGGGTTGAGAAGTGGCATATAGTATTGAGTTTAGAAGAGAAGTTCTTGCATCGGCGAATAGATGTGAGGATGGTATAAGAGGAGCAGCAAGAAAGTTTCGCATATCGCCGACGACGGTGTTGAATTGGAAAAAGCTTTTTGAAGAGACAGGCAGTCTGGAAATCAGGCACACGGATACCAAAGAAAGAAAAATAAATCAGGATGAATTTAAACGAACAATTGAAGAAAAACCGGACATGTTACAGCGAGAGCTTGGGGATAACTTTAATTTTTGCTGTAAATCGGTGTGGAAAATGCTGAATAATTTTGGTTATAAATATAAAAAAAAACGACTTTATGTGAAAGGAATGAAGAAAAGCGCCAAGAATACCTTTCGGCAATAGCGGAAATACCGAAAGAATCAATAGTTTATGTTGATGAAAGCGGTAGTCATACCAGATCCCATTTTGAATTAGCTAAACTGTTTTCGGAAGGCGCTCTGTATCAGGCGCTGCCAGACGGACAATGGCTAATCGCTGATGGAATCTGGTATCATAGGTGCGCCAAAAATATCTGTAGGTATATGAAATTTCCGGAGAAAAAAACATGAAAAAAATATACAATATTTTCCGGCAATACTGTAAAAAAATTCTACTGTGGTTTGCACATTTTTCGGTCGCGAAATTTTTTTCTTTGCTATTGATTATTTTTGTATTTAATCTTTTGCTATCATCTGCATTCAATCTGTTTTTTTACGAAAAATGCCCAATGTCCTCCACAAACTCGCCAACTACGTCCGATTATGAAAAAACAATACTTGTTGATGTAAATGAAATTTGCTCCGGAGGTGGAATATACACCGTTGCCAGTAATTTAATTCAGGAAATTTCGCAAAAGCGTCCCAAATGGAAATTCATTCTTATGCATCGAAAAGAATATAACTATCTTTGGAAAAGCATAAAAAACGGAAAAAATATCGACGCCTTGTATATAATCGATAACTATGCATCTGTTGCATCGTTTGTTGTGTTAAATATGCCAATAATCGATGATATAGTGACAAACATTACGGATTTACTGCCGGATAAAATCAAAAGATTCCTGGGAAAAATAAAATGTTTTTTGCGCTATTCAATAATGTTGCCGAATGTCGATTTGTTCTTCGATCCCGTAACAACAACTTCTTTCAATAATTTTTATTTGCCAAGAGTTACGGTAATACATGATTTACTATATAACGATTTACCGAAGCGTATGTATTCTCCAAAATATGCACAAATGTCAGCCGAGATGGCGGCGAGATATTCGAATGCAATCATAACTATTTCGAAATTTTCCCAAAGAAAAATCTGGGAATTATTGGATATTGACGAAAAGAAAGTTCATCTTGTTTATACGGCATTAGCTAAAAGATTAAATAGAACCAGCATAGTCAATCATGAGGAAGTTCTTAAAAAATATGGATTGACAAAAAATAAGTACATAGTGTATCCGTCCTATTTTTGGTTGCACAAAAATCACGACAGATTAATAGAGGCATTTATGAAGTATCGTAGGCAATACAAAAGTGATATGAAGCTTGTGCTAATGGGATCAGTATCTGAAATTGAAGACGAAAAACATCATTTGCGCAATTGTGCCGATCGACTAGTATTTACCAACCGCGTAGATGACAATACATTCCGGGTAATTATGGAAGACGCATCTGCTGTTATCCAGGCGTCACTTTATGAAGGATTTGGCATGACAGTGCTGGAGGGAATGAACGCCGGTAAGCCGGTAACTGCCAGTCGAGTGGCTGCTATTCCGGAGATCGCCGAGGATGCTGTGCTTTACTTCGATCCCTATGACGTCGACGATATATGTTCTGCAATACATAGAATTACATCGGACGAAAATTTGCGATGCGATCTCATAAAAAAAGGCTGGAAACAAGTGAAAAAATTTTCCAATAAAGAAAAAATGATCGAAGAATACATAAAAATAATGGAATCAGTAATGCAATAGGAACTGTTTGCGAACCTCAGCCCCTAATGAAGATGTTAAAAGAAGCATTGGTGGAAAAATAGAAGACTGAAGGAATCCATCCGGGCGTCGTACCGATTATTTAGCATTTTCAATTAAAATTATTGCGGAATATTTTAAGCTTCGTGATAAAAACATGAGCCTCGAAAGAACTCTCTTGAAAACTCCATTCACTAGTCCCACAATAATATTATTATAAAAAAAGGTGAATCCCATGAACAATATAAAAAAAGAAATACTTGAGATCGTTGGAGCCTGTGATCTGGCATTTGCGTCGACGATAAATTGGGAAAATTTTCCTGAAACTCGGGCATTAGTTAACGATCTTAATAAGAAAATCGCTGATATTGCAAATTTGTATTTTACCTCAGACATAGATAGTCCAAAGGTCGAGCAAATAAAGAAAAATAGCTGCGCATCGTTGTATTATTTTGTGCCCAAAACCATGAAAAATATGACTCTGTTCGGCAAATTTAAGCTGGTAACAGATAAATCGCTGAAAGACGCTCTCTGGAGAGATGAATTTTCGAAATATTATGAAAACGGAAAAGAAGACGAAAAATATTGCGTTCTGAATTTTATTCCAACCGGATACAAATACTACACTTTTAAAAATGGAGATTATTCCAAAAACGAAGGAAATTTCTGAGGTATTCCTATGGAAAGCATAGGAAAATAGTTTGATTTTTAAGCGGATAACGCATGGAATATATAATATTATCTCAACTGGTTACGCTGGTTATGGGAGCGATTTTGGCGCGAACCGCTGAATTAGAAAAATACAAATATTACGTCCCCATATCTTCGCTGGTAACGGCGATTATTTCTGTTGTACTTTTTATTTTGCAGATGAAAAATCCATCGTCCTACTATCGGAATTTGCATAATTTATTGGTGGTGGAAAATATGCAATGTTCGCTGGGAATTTTATCTGATTCGCTGAGCATAGTTGTCGGCGGAGTTGTTGCCATTGTAACAGCTCTGGTGAATTTTTATGCCATTGGCTATTGGAGAAAAAATGTCCAGATATTTTTATTATATGTGAATGCGTTATCGTTTATCACGGTTATTTTTGCCGTAGCAAACGGTCTTTTGCAATCGTATATTGCTTTGGAATTCATGGCGATAGTTATTTATTTTTTGAACAGCTATGACAAAAAGCCAATATCCACTGGATTTGCAGTAGTGTTTCCGCACAAATTGGCTAGTGTCGGATTTATAGTGTCCATGATTCTCCTTCTGCGTACTTTTCATTCGTTAGATTTCGATGACATCAACAAAATTTTTCTGCGAAATGATCTGCAACTGAGACTTCTGGAAATTATTGCACTATTCCTACTGCTGGCGTTATTGGTGAAAATGGCGCAGTTTGGTTTTTCCTCATGGCTGAGGGAATTGGCGACGATTCCGATGGCGGCGATTATTTTGTCTTGCACCGTAGCGCCCTGCAGTGTGCTGCTGCTGGTACGTCTCCAGATCGTGTTCGAATGCAGTGAATCTATTCAAAATATAATAATTGCTATGGGATCGCTGTCGGCGATATTTTTCGCCATTAGAGCGACATTTTCCCTTAATATGAATCACATTTTGGTATATTCCACCTGCTCGCAGATAGGTCTGATGATCATCGCGTGTGGATTCTCGGCCTATGGAGCGGCAATTTTTTTGTTTGTGACTCACGCATTTTCAAAATCGCAGTTGTCGTTTGTCACGGGATCTGTGGTTTATGCCCTGTCCGGCGAGCAGAACATAAATAAAATGGGTGGATTATTCGAATTGCTTCCCAAAACCTACGCTACGTTCGTGGTGACCACCGCTTCCATAATATGTTTGCCATTGATGTCATCATATTATGCTTATAAAGTGTTTTTGAGAGAAATAATGAATAATGGGCAGCTGATGTATCAGCCGACATTGGTGGTCATCATTGTCACTTCCGTATTGACGAGCGTGTATATGTTCCGCATGATTTACAAAATATTCCACGGCCCCAAAAACTTGGACGAAACTATCTTGGCCTACATGATGGAGGATAACGTGCTTATGGATCGAGTGATCTACGTCGCTTTATTTTTTTCAATATTTTCCGGCGTCATTTTTTATTATTCGGCGTACGCGGATCATGTGTGGAAAGACGTATTCGCTTTTTCCAATGATTACGGCGGATCAGAAATTTGGTTTTTCCTGCTGATAAATTTTGCGGGAATTATTTTTGCGGCATTAATTTGTAGATCCATTAGAGCGACGATATTTTCTCATGAATTTAAATTTTTCGAATCCGGATTGCGGCTTCTAAAAAATATTTTCATGACGGCATTTTGCCGAATTTGTAAATTTATCGACAAAGAAATATATCGTAAATTTCACGATTTTTTTTCCCGAGAGCAGGATATTTTGGCGAATCATAGACCGGCATGTGCGATTATTGGTTCTGTTTGCGTCACGTTAATTGTATTTTTATGTCTTGCCGTACGGATGGTTAGCTCCTCATGATGGATAATATATTTCCCTTTAGCATCTTGCCTTTTATGATTTTAATTCCCTTGATTGGCGCGTTGTGTATGGCAAGAATAGATAATTCCACAAACATAAAATGGGTGAGCATCTGGTCTGCGGCGTTTGTTTTTGCTCTGGCGACGGCGCTGCTATTGTTTCTAAAAGATGATTTCGAAGCCACTTACTCCTATTATTATTTTTCGTTTAGCATAAACGGATTGTCCATGTATTTTGCGGAAGTCATGGCGTTTTTGACATTGTTGTGCACGTTAATTGGTCGAAGCGAAATAAATGAAGATATTCAAAAATTTTATATATTGGTGATGCTGCTCGAATCGTCAACGCTGATGTTATTTTTCATTAGTAATATTCTATTATTCTCCTGTTGGTTGGAAGTAATTGTGTGTGTTTCTTATTTTTTGGTTAGAATATTTTCCGGAGGGTCCGAATATTTAGCCAAGCAGTTTATTATATTATTTTCCGGAGTGATTTTAACAATTTTTGGAACCGCTTATATTATCAGCATTACTGGCGCAATGGAAATACACATTTTAGCGGACTACACATTTTCATTTACCCAGGAGTTGGTATTTTTTATAATATTTTTTACGGGATTGTACTGCATTTGCGGACTATTTCCGGCACACATGTGGATTCCGGACAGTTATGCCAATGCGCCGGCGGCGGTTTCCGTATTGCTGTGCGGACTGGTATCGCTAATTGGCGGATTCGGCATGATGACCATACTTATTCCCATTGCAAAAAACATATATTTGCATTGGCATAGCCAGATTTCTCATGTGGTATTTGGATCCGCTGTTTATTTTTTATTAGCGGCGGCGATTCAAAAAAATTTGGAGCACCTATTGGCCTATGTTTTTTGCGCCAACGTTGCAGTTTCCGTAGTTGGAATTTTTTCCGGACGAGTGGAAGGCGTAGGTGGAGCAGCTTATCACATGATGGCCAATAGTTTAGTTATGGCGCAGTTGTTTATTGTCACGCGTGCCATGACGAAAACACATGGGAGAGATGTTCCTGCGATAATGCAAGAGAAAGGAATTCCTGCGATTGCAGCTTTACCTCTGCTGGCACTGTTGGCAACGCCATTGCTGCCCTTTTTTAATGGAGAATTTTTCATAATATATAGTCTATTGCATAAAAATTATTTTTTCGGAATTATGCTGTGTGTTGTTGTGGTACTGGGCACGTTTTTGGCGATTAAGGCTTTTGGTAATTGCAGCTATGGTGTTGGCGAGGTAAAACTTCGAACGGACGATTTCATTTGTTTAATTCCATTGATGTTTCTTCTGCTGCTAATGGGATTATTTCCCAATGGCGTAGTGAAGTCCATTGGCGGAGTCTGCGGAAAATTTCCATTTGCAAAGATTGCTGAAGGTTATGGGAAGAGCGTTCATGATAGGTAATTTTCTGCCGGAATTTTTCATATTATGCTATGGCATATGTGTTTATGGTCTGAAGCGCTTCTATGCCAAAGAAATAGATTGGCCTTACGGACTGCTGTTGGCGGCGCTGTTGTGTTTTATTGGCGGAGATGGTTCTTCTGGGAAATTGCATTTTTTTGAGCACAGGCCTTATGAATCACTGCTGAAATTTACGCTGCTGCTGATGGCATTTTTGCTACGATATTTTGAGCGGGAGAATATTTTCAAGAGGCGGCTATTGATAATGGCGTCAGTTTTAGGATGCCTACTGACATTTTCTTCCTGTAATTTGGTTGCGCTATTGTTTTCGTTGGAGTTGTCGGTCATTCCCATATATTTTTTACTATGGAGCGACGTCGAAGAAAATAATGTTGCTTCGCATATGAAGACTGACACGATGAATTTAGCGACGAAAATACCGGAAAAAGCAATGCACACGCGGTTTCTATTTTTCATTTACGGTATTACAAGCACAATTATTTTTGCCGTTTCCATTGGCATAATGTATGCTTCGACGGGGTTTTCAAATTTCAATGACATTCGCTATATTTTTTCTTTTCTTTCGAAGCAGGATAATCTAGCGTTGATTGCGTCTGCGCTTATGTTGTTGTCTTTTTGCATAAAGATTGGCGTATTTTTGTGTCATTGGTGGATGTTTGAAGCGCTGGTGGGAAAAGCATCCACCGCTCTGCTAATCGTGTGCATTTTGAGATTTTCGCTGGCGATAGGTTTTTATAAATTGCTGACGTCGGTGCTATATTACATTGACATAAGCGAAATTATCGTATTGTTGGCATGTGTCTCCATAATTTTTGCCGCTATATTATTAATTTTTCAGAACGATCTGCGGAAGATTTTGGCATATCTGAGCGCATGTCACGCGGGGATATTGCTGCTGTGCTGTGCTTGCAAGACATACACATCCATGCGAAGTCTCATTTATATTTTGCTATCGGATATAATTTCCGTTAGCGGAATATTTATGTTCCTAACGGCAATCAGAAAAAATCGCAGTGGAGATTTGAAGTCTCTGCAGGATCTTTATTGTCTATCCAGGTGGAGTGCGAGAACGGCCATATCGCTGTCGGTGCTTTGGGCGTCGATGTTTGGTCTGCTTCCTCTGATCGGGTTTTGGGGAAAATATTACCTATGTCTGGCACTGCTGGAAAAGCATTTTATATTTTCAGCGGTTGCGGTGGTATTTTTTCTACTGGCTGGTCTGATTTGTGCTGCAAAAATCCTGAACGCCATTTGGTTTAAGGAATCTCAAAAAAAGCTTTTGTTCGTAGTAGACAATAATACGCTGATGAAATTTTTCAATTTGATTCCGTATTTTACGATCGTAGCAATTCCATTTGCGCAAAAAATCGCCTACCTTATGAGAGCTGATTTGTATTTTATCCGCTAAATAAATGATATGCCATGCAAATAATAAAATTCAATATAATTGATAGCACTCACAATTTTGCTTTACGAATGTTAAATCAAAACGCCAATCTTCTGGAATGCGCCATCATTGCCAATTGCCAAACCAAGGGAATTGGCCGCTGCAATCGCAGATGGATCTCGCCGGAGGGAAATTTATTTACGTCCATCATAAAGAAGTCTCCGTCTTACCGGGACATTGGAAAGATTTCGCTAACGGTGGCCTGCGCTGTCAGAGAGACAGTTGCGCATTTCATTGGTGATTCTTCGGACCTCACTCTTCATTGGCCCAACGATGTCTATTACAAAAATTCAAAGATAAGCGGTATACTAATAGCGGTGATGGGAGACTGGATGGTGATTAGTATCGGCATAAATGTATGTCATGCACCGAGTAATCTTTCGGCAACATGCATGCGGGATATATTGCTCCAGAGCAATCGGGACTTGGGCAGTACAACCGTTATGACGGTATTTAATTTATTGAACACAAACATAGATAGTTGGCTTCTTGTATTGGAAAAATTAAGTTTTTCTTGTATAAGATCTTATTGGTTACGGAATATTAACGATTTCAAGTGTAATGTTGTGCTTAGAAATGGAAATGAGTCCTTATGTGGGCTGTTTTATGACTTGGATGAGTGTGGTAGATTGATTTTGGAAAAAGATGGCGAACATTTTGTTATATCAAACGGCGATCTATTCCTAAATCAGGAAGGAATATTGGTAGATAATGAAGAAAAAACATGAGAAAAAAATAGAAATAAATGGCTTAAATTTTATATCTGTCGGCGGATGTTCGGAAATAGGCATGAATCTGTATGCCTATGTGCTGGATGATCAGTGGATACTGGTGGATATGGGATTGGGGTTCGATAACACTCTGGGACGAGAATTGTTGGTGCCGTCGCCGGAGATTCTAATCAAAAATAAATCTAAGATAAAGGCGTTGTTCATAACGCATTCGCACGAGGATCATATCGGAGCGATTCCGTACATATGGTCTATGGTGGAGTGCCCCATCTACGGACGTTCGTTCGCCATCGAAATGATGCGCGACAAAATAAAGCAGTTTAACATAGAAAACGATATTCCTTTTATAAAAGTAGCCCCGGGCGCACCGATTTCCGTTGGCGATTTCGTGGTCGAGTATATTCCGGTTGCGCACTCGACGCCGGAGTCCTCGGCGCTGGCCATAAAGACTCCGAAAGGCCTCGTGATTCATACCGGAGATTGGAGATTGGACGATGAACCGGTGCTTGGTCCAAAAACCGATGAAAAAAAACTGAAAGAATTCGGTGACTCCGGCGTTACAGCGCTGGTATGCGACTCCACCAACGTGTTCCGGGATAAAAAATTCGGATCCGAAAAGGAAGTGCGCAAAAATCTTATTCAAATAGTGAAAAAACACAAAAAAAGTCGAATATTAATTACCTGTTTTGCGTCGAATTTAGCAAGATTAGAAAGCTGCTACATAGCCGCCAAAGAAAGCGGTCGCCAGATGGTGGTGGCTGGCAGATCTCTGAAAAAAATAGAAAAAGTGGCGAAATTGTCCGGATACCTGACAACATTACCGGCTTTTCTAGATGAAAAAAAAGCAAACGCCCTGAATCCGGCAAATGTGCTGCTGGTATGCACCGGAAGTCAGGGAGAGCACAACTCCGCGCTGGCAAAAATAGTCTACGATACTCACCAGAACATAAAATTACAAGAAGGAGATGTGGTAATATTTTCGTCACGGGTCATTCCGGGAAATGAAAAATCTGTTCTGGAAATCCAAAATGCCCTGACGGAAAAAGGCGTAAAAATAATAATGGATACCGATTATGAAATACACGCCTCCGGACATCCCAGCAGGGAAGAATTGGTATATCTCTACGATCTGACACGGCCCCAAGTTCTGATTCCCATACACGGCGAAAGCATAC
>JAITAC010000098.1 GCA_031284345.1 Holosporaceae bacterium
CCTGCTATTATGCAAATTGGTGGAAAGGGCGCCGGCGCACAACTCGGGATTGCAATTTGGGGTTGCAAATATGTAAAATAGGCTTCAGAATCCAGATGTTACAGAATCCGGATGTTACAGAATCCGGATGTTACAGAATCCGGATGTTACAGAATCCAGATGTTACAGAATCCAGATGTTACAGAATTCGGATGTTACAGAACAGAGGGTGGCAAGAATAAATATAGAAAACAGATCTCAAAATCAATGTGTTCCGGAATCCAGAGGGTGGTCAAAAGCGAAACATATTTTGTTGACTTTTGCTTAAGCATATGCTTTTCTACCATGACTATGTTTTGGGAAATATAAGATAAAAATATCGTGATATTTCCTATTAATAAATATAAAAATGAGAATTATGATGACAATCGATATCTTGAAAAAGTGTGACGCCGACGCTTTATTGTATAAAAAATCCAGTGGATATTCGCATCTCATGTGGGATAATAACGAAAATCTATTGCGTATTATCAGTGGATTGGATGCTTCCGCCGGCATTGTCGTTCTGTCCTCCAAGGGAAATGCATTATTTGTGGATGGACGCTACGCCATTGCCGCCAAAAAATATGTGTGCACAGACAAATTTGATATATTTGATCTTAATTTTTCCCGTTCCATCGAGTGGCTAAAGGAAAAAGTGCCACCGGAAAGCTCGATTGCCTATGATCCAAGATTTTATACTCATATGGAATTGGAAAAAATACAACATGAGTTCCGCCACTACGCTCTCAAAAGTATCGATCTGAGAGATATGCTAAAAATAAAACCTTCCCGAAGAAATCTTAATATTTTTTATCTGCATGAGAAGCCACAGGAGTGGAAGCTTAATTATGTCAGGGAAGTTATGGCCAAAAACAATCTGGCTGCATATTTGCTTTGCGATCCGGCCAGTGCCTGTTGGCTCTTGGACGTCCGGGATTTAGATACCAAATACACAATGACTATTCTGGGCTACTTGTTGATCACGAAAGATGAAGAATACATTTACTATCTCGATGAAATTTATGATTTTGAGGAATCGGCAACATTGAAGAGTCAGCGACGTCTTTCCGAAGACCTGAAAAAATACAAAACCGTTGGTATAGATAAATGGGAAACGCCAGCCAGCATACGGCATGGTAATTTTTTGCATCTGAAGAATCCATGTATATTGCCGAAGTCCGTCAAGACTGAAGCGGAAATTAGCGATATTCGCTGCGCAACCATGAAAGATTCCGCAGCCATAATAAATTTTCTCCATTGGATGTATGAAAATCATGCCAATGGCGTGACGGAACAGCAGGCAAGCCAAAAGGTATTGTATTTCAGAGAGCAACAGAGCAATTTCATCGGGGAAAGTTTCCCGTGCATAGCAGCCGCCGATAAAAACGCAGCTATGGTTCATTATCTGCCCACCGAATCCTGCAGCATTATAAAAGATATTCTGCTGTTGGATTCTGGTGGACAGTACATGTTTGGCACCACCGACATCACCAGAACGGTGTGTTTCTCGGAGCCAACGGAAGAGCATAAAATGCTCTATACGCTCGTGCTGAAAGGACACATCGCTGTGGCCACCGCAAAACTGCCCGTGGGAGCATTGGGATCCTGGCTGGAGCCGCTGTCACGGCAGTATCTCTGGAACAACTTCCTGGATTATAATCATTCGACCGGACATGGCATAGGATATCTGCTCAATGTTCACGAAGGACCGCTAAGCATATCGAAAAACTGCTACTTGCCATTGAAATCCGGTATGCTACTTTCCAATGAACCTGGATATTACAAGGAAAACGACGTTGGCATACGTCTTGAAAATATGATGTTTGTGCAGGAAGCCAGTAGTAGTTTTCTTGAGTTTGAAACCATATCATTGGTGCCATTTGACGCAAAATTCGTAAATAAATTGCTGTTGTCGCTGGATGAAATAGATTGGCTTCGTCGATATCATTCGGAAATTATCAGCAAAATGATTACACGGCTTCCGGAAAATGTCGTCCAGTGGTTGATGGATTATTGTGACTCTTGGTTGCGCTAGGAACTGTCCGAGGATTCAGTTTTTTCAGTATTTTTTGTGTCACAAGACTCACCAGCTATGGGTTCTGGCATATCATGATTCCGGAACTTACATCACATCCCATCTCTGATTTGCCATTGCCGACTGGGAAGCTACTGGTACAAAGTTCATCCCAGAAGAAATTTGGATAATTCAAAATGGGATTTGGTATCACATATATACACCCACAAAATTGACGTCTTCCGGAGCTCTGCCATTGCTATCCTTTATATTTATGTCTGTTCCTTTCGCAAATTTTGTGCACCGACGCCTTTTCCACCAGCTCACATAATATCAAAAAAATGTAAAATTTTCGTTAACGGCGAGAAATTTTTATAAATTAACAAATTTTTAAAATATTAAGGTCTGCTGTAATCCGTAGGGTGCTCAAGTCATAAAATGAGATTGCTGATATCTGAATTTTTATTCTGAAGATATTTATTATGTCGAAAAAAATTTTCTGACCTCGACATCTTCGCTAATTTTGTAATTTTCCGTACGAAATTTGTTTTTGCGGCCGAGTAAGAGTCTCGATTATAAAAAAATTTTTGCTCCAGAGCCTTCTTCAGTTGACCATACTCCGAAGCAACTTCCGGATGCTGACAAAGATAATCGCGGAAATACAGTTCATCCCAGTCGCTCAAATGTCTTATGTGCAGATGAAACGCTTGCCCGCAAAATCCGTCCGGGGTATATCCCTTTAGAAAAACAGCTTTAGCGCCTGATTTTACGCAAATATATCCAATATGCTCAATTTTTTTTTTCAGATCCTTAATGATTACATCTGGAAATGTTTCCAGCAATATGTCAATGATGGGTTTTGCGACAAGTCCCGGAACAGACGTACTGCCAAAATGATTTATGCGGGCAATTTTATCTAGTCCCAATTGTTTTTCCAGCAATTGCTTTTCCTGCGCATAAAAATTTGCCCAATTTGGCTGATGTTTACTCACAATTATGGGGAATATTCTCCACAAATCCTCATTGGATAGGCCAAACAGCATTTTGGTCATATTTTTTAATCTCTTTTACCGTCGGAATGATATTTTTTATCATATGAATCTCACTTTGGAACATTATAAAACAATTTATAGAGTGTTTAAAGCCATTTCTTAGCGTCCAACGGATTAGCGCAGACTTTGATTAGGATTTATTATTTATCATTATTCATTTTTAATGCAGCCAGGAATGTTCCCTGGGGGATTTTGACGTTTCCGATTTCGCGCATTTTTTTCTTACCTTCTTTTTGTTTATCCAGGAGTTTTCGTTTTCGGGAGATATCGCCGCCATAGCATTTGGCGGTGACGTCTTTCCGGAAGGGTGCGATGGTTTCGCGTGCTATTACTTTACCGCCGATGGCGGCCTGGATGGGAATTTTGAACATATGTCTAGGGATGAGGTCTTTGAGGCGTTCGCAGAGCAAGCGTCCTCTATACTCGGCGTTACCGCGATGCACGATCATGGCGAGGGCGTCCACCGAATCGCCATTGATTAGGATGGTCATTTTTACTAGATCTTCCTGTTTATATTCGTGTAGCTGATAGTCGAAGCTGGCGTATCCTTTACTAATGGATTTCAGTCGATCGTAGAAATCGTAGACCACTTCGTTTAGGGGCAATTGGTATTCCAACATGACTCTGGATCCGACGTAGGTGAGCTCATTTTGGATGCCGCGTTTTTCTTCACAGAGGGCCAGCACATTGCCCAGATATTCGTCTGGCACGATGATTTTTGCGATGATCCAAGGTTCTTCCATGAAGCTTATGCGACTGGGATCGGGCATATCTGCGGGATTGTGCATATCCATGATCTGGCCATTGCTCAGATGGACCTTGTAGACAACGCTTGGTGCTGTTGTCACCAGATCCAGATTATATTCACGTTCCAGACGTTCTTCGATTACTTCCAGATGCAACAATCCGAGGAATCCGCAGCGAAAGCCGAATCCAAGGGCCTGGGACGTCTCTGGTTCAAAGGAAAAACTGGCATCGTTTAGCTGTAATTTTACGAGACTGTCCTTCAATTTACCATAATCCACCGTGTCCACCGGAAACATACTGCAGAACACAACTGGAACGCATGGTTTGAATCCCGGCAGAGGTGTTTTGGCGGGATTATTTTCCTGGGTTATGGTATCTCCTACGCGGGCGTCGCCGACGCTTTTGATGCCGGCGATGATGTAGCCGATTTCTCCGGTTTTTAGCTCCGGCACTTCCGTAGGTTTTGGAGAAAATATTCCTACTTTTTCAACGACGTAGCTCATGCCGGCGGCCATAAGTTTTACCTTTATGCCGGGCTTTACGGTGCCATCTTTTACTCGCACGAGGGTCACCACCCCCATGTAGGGATCGTACCAACTGTCCACCAGCAGGGCCTTTAGGGGAGCGGATTCTTCTCCGTCCGGAGAATGTAATCGATGGACTAGCGCTTCCAGCACATCCTCTATGCCAATGCCAACTTTTGCGGACACGTGTATGGCGTCGGTGCAATCCAAACCTATGACGTCTTCTATTTGCTCGCTGACTCGATCTATTTCGGCGGCGGGCAAATCGATTTTATTGAGCACTACGACTACTTCATGATCGTGTTCCAGAGCCTGATACACGTTGGCCAGAGTCTGTGCCTCCACTCCTTGGGTAGCGTCCACCACCAAAATGGATCCCTCGCAGGCGGCCAGCGATCGACTCACTTCGTAGGCAAAGTCCACATGTCCGGGAGTATCCATTAGGTTCAACTGATATGTATTGCCGTCTTTTGCCTTATAATTCAGACGAACGGTTTGGGCTTTTATGGTGATGCCACGTTCCCGTTCTATATCCATGGAGTCCAACATCTGATCCCGGAATTCACGGCTGTCGATGGCGCCGCAAAACTGCATCAGACGATCTGCCAAAGTGGATTTCCCATGGTCGATGTGAGCAATAATGGCAAAATTTCTTATGAGTGATCTCATTTTTTTCTTAATTCTCCACCGGCCTCTTCCACAAATTTTATAATTTTTCCCGAGATTATCTGAGCTTCTTCTTCGGTTAATGTTCGGTCTATTGCGTCCAGCGTAACGGTAATTCCTATGGATTTCTTGCCGTCCTCCAAAATAAACGAATCAAAAACATCGGCTTTTGTGATTTTTTTGTCTATTCTGTAGATGGACGCCAAAATTGTTCCAATGGCGACAGAAGTATCAAATATGAACGAAAAATCTCGATTGATTTTGGGGAATACTTTGTCTTTATAGGAAATAACCGGAGGCGAAATGTCGCAATTTTCGGTTATCAGCTCAAAACAAGCCATTACTTCGGATACCGCAAATAATTTATTTATTTTCGGATGCAGTTCGCCGAAATATCCCATTTTTTTCTTTCCCAAATACACGGTTCCACTTCTGGATGGATGATAATAGGAGGGAGCCTCTTGTTTTATAGTAATTTCTTTTTCGGTTAGTCCGAAATATCCGAGCGCAGTCATGAGATCGCTTTTGGCGTCAAAAACATTTATTTTTCTGCTATTATGGATCCAGGATCTATCCTGAAAATCTCCCGCTCGGAGTCCGGCGATGTGGGTTTCCTGCAGACAGGCGTCGTAGAACACATTGCCGGATTCACAGAGTTCGACGCAGGACTGCCCATAATTCAGCGATCGAGTGGCGGCCAGAATCAGACCCGGAATCAGCGACGGTCTCATGGTGCTAAGATCTTCACTGATGGGATTTAGCAGCTGAATGACTTTTTTCTTTTCCTTAAAGGCGTCGGCGTAGGTAGATTTTATGAAGGAATAGGACACCACTTCCGACAGTCCGCAGGATGCCAACAGTCGTTTGACGGCCATAATGATATTTTCCTGCTGCAGAATAGTGTTATTGCAGTTGATGGGGGCGTCGAATTTTTCTTCGGGGGAGTTATCGTAGCCGGTAATGCGCAATATTTCTTCGATTAGATCTTCTTCGATGCTAAGGTCGGATCTCCAGCTGGGCACGAGAAATGTCGATGCTTCGCTGGACGAGCTTACTTCTTTCAACCCGAGTTTCAACAATATTTTTTTTGCGTTTGCCCAATCGATTTCGTATCCACTCAGGCGATGGAGTTTTTCTTCGGTGAGTCGAATGGATCTATCGACATTTGGATGTGTACCGACAATGCAGATGTTGCTGGCGGTTCCTCCGCAAACATCAATGATGGCACGAGTGATGGTTTCTAGTCCCGATATGCAGGAGTCGCGATCTATGCCCCGTTCGAATCTTGTGCGAGAGTCACTGGTGATGTCCAGAAATGTCCCCGTTCTCGAAATGAAAATCGGATCAAAGAGTCCGGATTCCAGCAAAATATCGGTGGTATTTTCGTCGCAGGCGGTTTTGGCGCCTCCCATAACTCCCAGCAGACACAGCACATTTTTTTCATCAGCGGCCACCAGCATATCCTGATGCAATATGTATTCACGACCTTTGATATCGAAAAATTTTTCTTTATTTTTAGCAAATCTGATGGCCAGCTGCCCACTGATTTTATTCAAATCGTATACATGCAACGGACGTCCGCTGTCTATCAGCCACAGATTCGCCAAATCCACGACGGATGACACGCTGTTTTGGCCAATTGCCAAAAATAAAGACCGCAGCCAATCCGGGCTCTGGTCGTTTTTTATGCCTCGAATGACGCGAAACGCAATTACAGGAGCGTATCTTCTGCAGGCGTCGCTTTTTTCGTAATTGATGTGCAGAGGAAATTCAAACGAACTCTTGCTGGATATGTCGTCCGACACAATAAATTTTCCGGCTCCGGCCGCCGCCAAATCTCTGGCGATTCCCTTCAGAGAAAAGCAGTCTCCGCGGTTAGGAGTAATGGAAACATCGAGAATACCTCCGTCAAAGCCCAGCGCATCTCCCACTGATGTGGATAAACTAACATTGGGGCCGAGGTCTATTATGCCATTGGCGTCGTCGCTGGGCAAGGACAACTCATCGTAGGAACACAGCATGCCTTCGCTCTCAATACCACGGATTTTACTGCGAGAAAGTACCTCACCGGTGCTGGGAATAATCGCTCCTGGCAGTGCTAGTACGCCGATAAGTCCTTCATGTACGTTGCTAGCGCCACAGATTATTCTCCACTTCTTGCCATGACTGTCGGCCACAACGCACCGCTTTAGCCTGTCGGCGTTCGGATGCTGCTCCACATGCTCTATGCAAGCTAATTTGAAATTCCGAAACATAATCTTGGGATCGCAAAAATTATCTACCTCCAAACCAATGGTGGTTAATTTTTTGGCAATCTGATATATGTCCCAATCTGTTTCGAGGTGGCGCTTCAACCAGTTGAACGTAAAACGCATTTATATACTCCACTAACTAAATTATCTGGCAACATAACTAAAACCGAATTTGCTTCTCCAGCGTTCGTTGGACTCAAAATAGTTCCTGAGATCCGGAACTCCGTATTTCAAGGACGCCATACGCTCCAATCCAAAACCAAAAGCAAATCCCTGATAGGTATCTGAATCAATATTGCCGTATCTCAAGACATTCGGATGAACCATGCCTGCTCCTCCTATTTCTAACCATTTATCTCCAGATCCAAATATCATCTCCCCATCTTTAATCTCGTAATTCATGTCGACTTCAGCAGATGGCTCCGTAAACGGAAAAAAACTCGGCCTGAAGCGAACTGATAAATTGGGAGCCGTAAAAAATTTTTTTAAAAAATCTGCTATGAACCATTTTAAATTCGCAAAACTCACTTCTTTATCCACCATAAGACATTCCACCTGATTGAACATGGGCGTATGTGTGGCGTCGTAGTCGCTCCGAAACACCCGTCCCATGGCAAAAAATCTGAACGGAGGCTTGTGGGCAAGCATCGCATGAGTTTGCACCGGAGACGTATGTGTTCGCAGTAACTTCCTGCCATGTTCGTCGGCACCCATGTTCGTGTAGAAGGTGTCGTGCATCGTGCGTGCCGGATGATGATCCGGCATATTCAACGTAGTGAAATTGTAGTACTCGCTTTCGATGTCTGGACCACTTGCCAACACAAATCCGTAGGAATCCATAATGTTCCCCACTTCCTCCATGACCTTCGTAAGTGGATGAATAGTTCCGCCCTGGTGTGGCGGCGTAGGCATTGTCACATCAACGAATTCAGATGCTAATTTTTTTTCTTGTAGTGCCACTTCCAGTTCAACAAATTTGACGTTCAGGCGATTGCTTACGGTGTCCTTTAGCGCATTGATTTTTGCTCCTATCTCACGTTTTTCAACATCAGATAAGCCTTTCAGCTCCTTGAGCATTTCTGTGATTTTGCCATTTTTGCCAAAAACGGCATTTTTTATCTGATCTAACTTTTTAAGATCGTTACAGGAAGCTATTTCATACAAACACGAAGCCAACAGTTTATCAAGCTCAGACATTGTACCCCCAATTTTTGCACATGACCCATTATAGCTGTATGTTACCAAAAAAAAGAAGCTAAGAAAAGAAACTTATCCCATCCTGGTGGATTCTCCTGCAGACTGGCTTTGAAATATATTTTATTTTTTTTAGGATTTAAAATGTCTGGCTCTGCGGTGTACATATTCCATCATATATGAAGAGTCTCTATCATTCATAAGAATATTTATAAAAATATAAAGAATATTGTTGACGAAAAAAGCAAAGCATGCTATCTATTTATTAATGAGAAGCTGAGATAATTTCGATAATGGTACATCAGTCTTCTTAATATTTTCTTCCTTATTGTTTTAGTTTTGTAGTTTTTGTTTTTTATTTTAGTTTTGTAGTTTTTGTTTTTATTTTAGCTTTGTAGTTTTTGTTTTTATTTTAGTTTTGTAGTTTTTGTTTTTATTTTAGCTTTGTAGTTTTTGTTTTTTTAAGTTGTTTTTGTGGTGAGAAACGTAGGTGTTTTTGGTAGTTTTGTTTGCAAAAAACCATGTTTATTAGTATTTTTCTTTTTGGATGTTGCAAACTCTTTAAATTGCAAGCTTGAAAATCGGTGAAAACTACTTTATGAACATGGTTTTTGTAAATAGGTTTTCTAAGAATTCGTTTTTTTACTTCCCCCCTCCCTTTACTGATTCTGGCATAATTTAATTTTGGAATTTATTCTTTAATTATGCATATCTCAATAATTATGCATATCTCAATATTTCTACAGGATTTATGCGGCTTGCTTTTTTGGCAGGATATAAAGTTGATATGGACGATAAAACCAGCGAAACCACAACAGTTACCACCACATCAACCGGACGTAGCAGCGATGGCAAGTGCGTCAAGAAATATACCTCCGGAGAAAAAACCTGCATGTGCAGCAAATTTTCCAGCAGTGCCTGTATCTTTTGGATGTGCATGGAGAACATTACTCCGAGAATTGCGCCAATGGTGGTGCCGAAGATTCCTATGAAAGCGCCGATCATAAAAAATATGCGGGAAACGGATTTGCTGGCCAGTCCGATGGTTCTAAGAATAGCGATGTCCTTTTCTTTATCCTTCACCAGCATGATCATGCAGGAAATTATGTTGAAACTGGCCACGAGAATTATGAGCGTTAGTATGAGAAACATCACATTTCGTTCAACTTCGACGGCTTTCATGAAGGAGCTGTTGTTTTGTTGCCAGTCAGTGATATGAAAATTATCGGAAAATTTTGCATATATCCGGGATTTTATGGCGGATATTTTTAGTGGATCGTCTACAAAAATGGAAATTGTGTTTATGGATTTTGGCATTTTGAATAATTTTTGCGACATATCCAGCGGAATAAAAACCACAGACATATCATATTCGTGCATGCCAGATTTGAACGTTGCTGCTAATTTAAATGTTTTTTTTCGTGGTACGAAACCGAATCCGGTTTCATCCAATTCTGGTACCATGATTATTACGTCGTCTCCAACGCAAAGGCCGGAGCGACTAGCCAGCGATTTCCCAACCACAATACCATCTTCGGCGGAAAAGTCCTCAAAGTCTCCATCCTGAATGCTGCCCGCTATTAGATCTTTCTTGAGCAAATCGTCCGGAGAAATTCCATGGCATAATGTTCCTCTCACGCTGTTGCCGTTGGAGAGTAGTGCCTGTTTTTCGATCACCGGCGTCACTTGTTTAACGCCTTCAAAGGTGGATACTTGCTTTACCACATCCTCATAATCTACATCAGTGTTCAGCGGATGCATCGCGATGTGACCATTAAAACCTATGACTCGCTCCGTAAATTCTTTGCGAAAGCCGTTCATGACGGAGGTTACAATAATTAGCGTGGCCACTCCCAAAGCTATGCCCACTAGGGAAAAAGCCGCTATCGCCGAAATAAATTTTTCCCTTCTATTGGATTTTATATATTTCCAAGCGATCAACAACTCTGTTTTTAACACTTTTTTCCAAATCTTTCAATTATTTCTTCCGGAGACATTTCGATTATTTCTCCAGTCTTTCTATTTTTCAGCTCCACGAGGTTATTTTTTATCTTTTTTTCGCCCACGATCACCTGCCAGGGAATGCCAATGAGGTCTGCGTCGGCAAATTTTTCTCCAATACTGATTTCTCGATCATCGTAGAGAACTTCTTTTTGGGTAGGAGCGGAGCATTTGCGGTGTCCATTTATAGCTTCGTAGATTTTTTGTGCAGCTTCGCGGCATTTTTCGTTTTTATGATGCAGATTGAGTAAGGTTACATCGAACGGCGCCACTGCTTCCGGCCATATAATTCCGCGTTCGTCGTGCGATGACTCTATGATGGCTGCAATCAGTCGTGATACGCCAATGCCATAGGATCCCATTTCCGGATACAACTTATTGCCGTTTTCATCCAGCACAAATGCATTCATGGCTTTGGAATATTTAGTGCCGAAGTAGAAGATATGTCCTACTTCCACGCCCTTCGAGACCATAAGCTCATTTTCTGGAATCGAAGACGTATTCGGATCGTATTTTTCGTTGGTAACGGCAAATATATTCATGAGTTCTTCATCCGAAGCCGTTGGTAATTTTTTGTCATAGTACAGGGTACTTTCGCCGGTTTCCGCCAATATCTGGAACTCATGACTCATATTGCCGCCGATGGCTCCGGAATCTGCTTGCACCGGAATCGGGGTCAGTCCCATACGGCGAAATGTCCTGATATATGCCTGAAACATCTTCATGTAGCTGGCTTTAGCGCCTTCGAAATTTATGTCGAAGGAATAGGCGTCTTTCATCAGGAATTCGCGTCCCCGCATGACGCCGAATCTCGGCCGAATTTCGTCTCGGAATTTCCAATGAATCTGATAGAGGCACAGCGGCAAACCGCGATAGCTCTTGACGTATTTTCTGAAAATATCAGTGGCTTGCTCTTCGTTGGTGGGGCTATAAAGAAAATCGCCGTCTTTGCGATCCTTGAGCCGCAGCATTTCTTTCCCGTAGGCCTCGTAGCGACCGCTTTCTATCCATAAATCCGCCGATTGAATTGTGGTGAAATACATTTTCTGGGAATTTATACGGGCCTGCTCCTCATCTATTATGCGCGAAATTTTTTCCAGAACTCTGGTGGCTAGCGGAAGCCAATAATAGATGCCAGACGCTGCCTGAGAGACCATTCCTGATCTCAGCATCAGTATGTGTGATGCAATTTTGGCGTCGGCAGGAGTGTCCTTGGACGTCGGAGCAAAAAAATTCGAAAACAGCATGATACCCACCTATAGAAAATAAAAATAATTATATTCTAGTCGCTGCCGAAAAGCAAAGAATTTGAGACCATTGCTCACCTCCCCACATGGCTTTTTCCTAGAGCAGTGCGTGTATATTTTATTATGCAAAAGAACCTTTGAATTTTTTTAATAGACTAGTGCAATCGAGTGAAAATCTGTAGGTGGCGTCTCGAAGATTGCAGATTTTCCAATATCTCAATAAAAGTATTGCAAAATCGATAATACATGAAAAAGCAAATGGTTTTACAATTTTTACGGTAAAATCTTCTCTAAAAGTCGCATCCTTGACATGGTGAAGTTTATTCTCTATAAACCAATGTTCTCGAATATATTTTGC
>JAITAC010000120.1 GCA_031284345.1 Holosporaceae bacterium
GATATTCTAGAATTCGTAGGGTGGCTAGAATCTCAAAACCAGGATGTTCTAGAATTCGTAGGTGGTGAGAATCTCAAAACCAGGATATTCCAGAATTCGTAGTGTGGTGAGAATCTCAAAACCAAGATGTTCCAGAATTCGTAGGGTGGTGAGAATCTCAAAACCAGGATGTTCTAGAATTCGTAGGGTGGTGAGAATCTCAAAACCAGGATATTCCAGAATTCGTATGGGGTGAGAATCTCAAAACCAAGATGTTCCAGAATTCGTATGGTGGTGAGAATCTCCGAATCAATGTGTTGCAAAAAATCCATAGAAGAGAAAGAGCAACTACTTAAAATAAATTGCCGTGCATCAACTGTCCCTTCTTGCAAAAAATACACCAACCCAATAAATTTAGTACATGAATTACATTTGCAATTACAAATTTAGCACTCTAGGAGATCGCAGCATAATGTTTTTTTCTCGCAATAGACTTCGTCGGATCCACTGCTCGGATCCTCGTGTACAGGTAGCATACTGCGGTTCTGCTCTACGACCAAAGCGTCTGTGTTCTTCTTTGTTATTGCAGGAAAAACTACGTTATGCGGTCTCTCTAATATTCGTCTTTTTCTGCTGCGGATGCCAAAGCGAAAAGCCTTTGCCGACGCCGTCCACCATGATCACGGGGCAGGAAAAATTTGTCGCAACTCCGTGGCATAGCAATACGGAAAACGATAAAATGCACAGCATATATAGCAGAATCGGGAAATTAGACATGATTGGGTTTACTCCCGGAAGTGGCGTCTACTCGCATTTGAAGGCGGAAATGGAAGCGATGGTTTGCAACTATGGCATAAATATCCCGCCTGTCGCTCTGAAAAATAAAAACTTCTATCGCTGTGCCGATACCGAAGAAAATCGTGGAGAATCATTGCGGAAAGCTATGGAATCCGGACATAAAATTCTCTGGGCCGTTCGGGGCGGCTACGGCAGTGGGTTCATTATCGAGCTGTTGAACAAACTCCCGGTTCCCCGCGAGAAAAAAATACTAATCGGATTCAGCGACGTCACATCTCTGCATCTTTTTGTCACCCAGCGCTGGGGATGGAAAGCAATCCACGCTCCGGTGCTAATGCATCTTTGCCGCTCCGAATTCACCAACGGAAGATTCGATACACTACTGGATATTCTGGAAGGAAAAATTAACAAATACAGCTTCGGACCTGTATATCCGGTAAACCATGCGGCACTAAGAATCGGAACCGTAAAAGGAAAATTGACCGGTGGAAATTTAACCTCTTTGGAATGCAGTATCGGAACAAGCTGGGAATTTCAGGCTGATAATAAAATAGTGTTCGTGGAAGATATTTTCGTGTCGCCATGGCAGGCCTATAGATCCATGCATCACCTAAAAGAAGCGGGGAAATTTTTAAAAGCAAAAGCAATACTGTTCGGACGCTTTTCCAAAGGAGGGTCACAGGTGGAATTTGCTCACTATCTGAAAAAATTCGCTGATTCCGTAGGTATTCCGGTTTTCATCACCAATGAATTCGGTCATGGGAATAGCAATAAGCCAATAATATATGGCGCAGAAGCAACAATTTGCGGAAAAAAAATAGAAATAAAAGTGAATAATTAGCGAAATATCCCTTCCCAACGCCACCGAAATGCTAAAACCGCTCAAATTACATTATTAAAAAACATACGGCACAAAAAAAATAGTCTAATGCTTCAGAATCTGTTGTACGGCAAGCTTGATAATGGAATATCATTGTAATATAATTCATGATGTTGTTGGAGGCGGTTTGTCTCTGTTGGGATAGCATGAGGGATAATTATGAGAATTAATTTAATATGTATAGCAGCGGTATTGTCGTTCCTATATGCAGACTATACGTTTGCAGGAGCGGTGTTTCGTGGCTTCTCCAAGAAAAATAGCGAAAATGCAAGTGAAAGCGCCAAAAATACTACCGAAGGCGCCGATAAGGCAAGTAGCAATGCGGAAGCTGGAGGGAAAGCAGAGGGCAATGTAGAAGCGGAAGGAAAAGCAGATGCAGCGCCTGCGCCAGCAGCAGAAGAATCCAAAAATGAAAAAGTAGCATCTGATGAGGTTTCTGCCGCAGAAATGCCAAAAAAAGAAAAAGCAATAGTTGGTGATCCAGTAGTTTTGAAAATAGGCCGCAAAGAGTTCCGGCGTAGCCAGGTCTTGGATGACATGAAGGGATTGCCTCCGCAGCTCGTAAAAGGAGTAAATCAGGATAGACTGTTTGCCATGGTTCGTGATCAAAGAATGAGCACATATCTGATGATAGAACAGGCTAAAAAAGCCGGTATGGATAAAACAAAAGAATTCCTCGAAAAACTAGACCAAATGAAAGAAGATCTCATGGCGAGAGTATTTCTCATGAAAGAAATTCTTCCTAAGGCGGAGAACGAGTCTGCGTTAAAAGCAAGATACGCAAAGTATGTTATGGAATTCAAAAAAACCAAGGAACATCATTTGTATCACATAATGGTCGCGTCCGAGGATGAGGCGAAAGCAGTGCTGGCGGAATTGGGCGAAGGTAAGGATTTCTCCGACGTCGCCAAGAGAAAAAGCGTTGCTCCGTCAAAGGAAAAAGGTGGAGATGAAGGATTCATCCCTCTACAGATTCTGCCTTCTCCAATGAAAGATACATTGCAGGCCCTAAAAGAAGGTGAATATACAAAGGAAGCGATAAAAACAGAAGCGGGTCTACATATTTTCCGTGTTGCCGAAAATAGAGATAGTGTTGCTCAGAAATATGAAGATTGTAAAGACGCTCTAAAACAAATGGTCGTTCAGGAAGAAGTTATGAAGCTTATCGAGCGACTGGAAAAACAGTATAACGTTGAGAAGTTCAACGAAGATGGATCTCCGTATGTCGCTACGGAGCCGCCAGCCACCAATTAGGAACTGTTGCAAAGCTCATTGTTTGTCGTCAATCCGCTGCGCGAGTTTTTATGTATGAAGTACATGGGAGCTTTGCGCAGCTTTTTTGGATAATTCGAAATGAAACCTGGTATAAATCATCTGTTTGTGCAGATTGGTTTTTATTCATTTTCGCGAAAAAAATAAAAAATCCACGCTAATTGTGTGTTTAAAAAGCCACGCTATTGTTTTTTCCCTTTTTTTTATTGACTTTTTTAGAGAAAAGTATATTATTAACATGACAAAGTTTTTTTGTCATGGAAAAAGCAATGCACAGCGGAAATATCCTGGTATTTGAGCATCGTAAATGCCAATTCCGATGCTTCAGGTGATTTGGAGAAGTCCTTGTGATTTTAAAATCATTGCCAGATGAAATATTTTTTGCAAGAACGAAGCTGAACTGGTCTTATTTAAACAAATTTGCAAGATGGAGAAGTAAAAATGAAAGCATTTATGGCAGTTGTCTTTTTTTTGGTTGCTCTTGAGTTTATGAGTGCGGCACCGGCTAAAAAAGATGAGTATAAGTATTTAAAGACACATGGTCACATAGTCAATATAATTTCCAAACCCGGTTGTAACTACAGTTATGTGTACGATGGTTCATTGGCAAACGGCAAGCCCTCTGGAAAGGGCAATTTGGAAATAAAGTACCCTGACGGCCAAACCTACAAGGGAGATTGCGAGAATGGTCTACGCTCTGGAAACGGTACGGCAACCTATCCGGATGGTAGTGTTTACGTCGGTCATTTCAGTAACGACAAACGAGATGGAAGCGGAAAACTTTGCGATGCCAATGGTAAAGTTCTGAAAGATGGAAAATGGAAAGAAGATCAATATATTTCGGACGAAAAAGAGACGAAAATAGAAACGGCTGCGAATAAATTAAAAGAAGCGACTACCGGCATAAGTGACCTTCTGAAGAAAATATCAGAAAAACTAACTGTGGGTAATGACGCGAACAAACAACCGGAATCCGTAGCAGGTAAATTAAATGAAGAAAATGCAAAGATAAGCGCTCTTTTAGCTGAAATATCAGATAAATTAGCCAAAAGAAATGCCGATATAGATAAGCAACCGGAATCTGTGGCTAATGAATTGAAAAAAGAAAACGCAAAAATAAGCAATCTTCTACAAAATGTGCTGAACAAATTAACGGAAAGGGATTCGAATATAACAGGCGAAGATAAAGATAAACTCGCCGAAGATTATAAAACATCGGATGCCAATGGCACACCATCCGGTAATTTTTGGTCCGAAGCCTTCCCGAGTAACAGCGAGAATGCTTCAGTTCCTGCGGTAGAGAATATTTCTCCTCCTTTGGAAGATGAATCTCGTGCACAAAACGATAGCAGCGTTCAGGACGGCGCAACTCCTGTTGCCCAATCTAATAATAGCAAAGCAGCTCTTACCGACGGCGTTGCTCCTGCCACTGGCGCCACGCCTGCTAGCAAACCCGTTCGCCTTCCTGCCAAAAATAGGAATAAGCAAAAAGTAATCGATATTTTTAACGACGAACTGGATTTCTCCGATTTCTTCTCTTTTATTTAATGGAAGAATTGGCCAAAAAAATTAAGTTTTGGAAGAGCGCTGCCTAGAGCCAGAATATAGTAGAACTGTCGAGATCCGAAAATTTTTTTACGACATGATGTCTTCGGAATAAAATTTCGGATATCGATGGTTCTAGTTCTATTAACCTAACGAATTCCGACGGGCATTGATTCTGGTATTATAGTAAATCCCATTTTGAATTATCCAAACAACTTGCGGAGTGCGTACTGTACCAGTCGCTGCCCAGTCGGTAATGGCAAATCATACCAGATCTCATTTTGGATTAGCTAAACTGTTTTCGGAAGGCGCTCTGTACCAAGCGCTGCCAGACGGACAATGGCTAATCGCTGATGGAATCTGGTATCAGAGATGGAATCTGGTATTATTTCATAGAATCAGTGTGCGACAGGTTCCCGGGAGCGATGAGCCCGTTAACCGCGCTTTCTGGACACTCATATGCCAAGATTCTTCAGATGCACGACCATTCGAAACGACGTTTCCGGTCGCAAATCACCACCGGTATAATTAGTGCGTTCCAGTATCATTTCCAGTTCTAAGCATTCGTTTTTATATTGTATCCCAATATTATGCCGGATTAATTTATCTTTTTCGTGTCCCAGAACAACTTCTGCGTTTAATTTCCATTTGCTGTTGACCTTCCAGCCGGCTCCCACCATAAGACCATGATATTTTTTTGCGCTATTTTCTTCGCTTTCGTCCATGCGACTCCGCAAAAATGGATTTTGAAAGCACTGCTTTCCGTCAAATATAAATAAATCCCCCTCAAATTGGTGATTGGAAAATTTTATGCCGGTCTCGATTTTCAAAAGTTTTTCATTTTTGGTGGAATAGCTTCCGTTTAGGCACAGCGAAGTGGTGTCCCCCATAAAAATTTCCGCAGAGGAAACAATGTTGGAATTTTTATATTTCAGTCCGGATATTTCTACTTTTTCGTTGGCTTTTGTCAATTCCGTTGATCTTCCCACAACGATGTATCCCAGCGCATTTCCGTTTTTGTAGGCGGAAAATTTTATGCCATAGCAAATTCTACTGCCGGGATCAACGTTGTAGGGCGATATGGATTTACTACCGTCCAGAAAATTTATATCGTTTATTTCGCAAAATGGATCCTCGAACAGATCGGAATATCTTTTGTTATGCGCAAATATGGCGCCGATCATGGGAGTGGCGATTATTTCTGCAAAATCAGAGGTGATAACCAGTGGCCACTTCCAAATTACTGATATCTGCGGAGTTATCCGTGACGCGGAATCGTAGTCGGAGCTATGGCGTTCTGATATATTTATGCCCTTAAATGACGTTATTCCCTTGAAATCGATTATATGTCCATTGGCGAGCAAAAAACTTTTTGCCCAGGATACATTGGTAATAATTTTTTGCGCCAGGCGAGCATCGCAAAAATATAAATTTAAAAACATGGCATCTACGCTAAAAGTTCCGCCCCATAATGTATCGGAAAAATTTCGTTCTATTATCGGAATAACCTTTTGCATGGTGACATCGATGGCCGGATTCTCTTGAAATATGGCTGTTTTTATTTGGGTATAGTTTCTGCCATCGAATCCTTCTAGTTTTGCGTTGCTTTCCAGGATACGGTCCGGTTGTTCAAAAAATGGGAATCGCTTTAGGTAATAGTAATCGGAGGTGAGATTGACATTCAGACTGCATCTCCAGGTATCATTTATTTCGTATCTTCCTTTTGAGAAAATATGTCCTCTATATCCCGAAGAGTTTATTCTTTGGATGGTTTTTTTGTCACTGGCGTCATAATTTTTTACGGATTGGGTATTAGTTATGCTAGCGTCGGTGTAGAATTCACCATTTTTCAGGCGGTGTCCATAGTACATCCAGCCGACGCAGCCGACCTTCGACGTAATAATTGGCTTTAGCACGAGTTCTTGGGATTCGGAAATGGACACGAGGTATTTGGGAAGAATACAAAATCCACTTTTGCTGGAAGTGGAAAATTGCGGCGCGAGAAATCCGCTTTTTCTTTTGATGCGCGGACTCGGATGCGACAAATGCGGCACATAGCATATGGTATTGCCCCACAATTCGAACTTGGCATCGTCGTACTCCACCGATTCATCCGGATCGAAAATAACTTTGGTAGATTTTATCTGCCAGGTTAGTTTGCCGGATCCGCAGCATTCGTAGCAGGGAGTATATACCACATTATTCAGCAGCAATTTGTTATTTTTTATGGCGCAATTGGCGGCGGCCAAACGAGATTTATCCGGCATAATAATTTTTATATTTTTGGCTTTGCCATTGGAAAAACTTCGGTGTATTTGCAGTGAATCCATGAAGTAGATATTATGTTTTTCGTCTTTTAGAATTATATGTCCGGTGGCGTATACGATATCTTTAATTTTATCAAAGAAGATTTCGTCGGCCGAGATTATTTTTCCATAATAGGACACAACTACGTTGCCTCTGCAGGTGACACAGTTTTTTTCGTACAGTGTTTTATCCGAATTAATGAACGTGATATCGTCACCGTAGACGCCGTCGAAAAAAAATAACAAAGAAATCAATATTTTTTTCATGCTTCATTCCACACTAATATAGATACCGCCAAGCACAATAACACTAACACAACGGTCCAGCAGGCTACTATCACCGGCAGCACTCCCGTATAAACCATGGATTCAAAAATATTATTGACGAATCTCAACATAACCGCTATACAAATCATTTTTATGGCCACGTTTGTTTTTGTTTTGTAGCGATTTATGGGAAAACAGATCACCGCAGCAATCAGTGCAAAAAGAATAAAATTAGCACAATTCGCCAAAAGCTTATGCAGTTCCAGCTCATAGGTTTTCAGTGAAACTCTGTCCCGATGCTGGATACGGTATACCTTATACAAGCTGTAGATGTCTTGTTTCTTCGGTGAACTTGATAATATCTGCAGAAGATTAGAAGAAATGTTATTATGGAGCGTTAGCTTATCAAAATCGTTCATGGCGCCGTTTTTTACGACGGTCACGTCCCGCAGTTCCCAAGATTTTTTTCGGATTTCTGCATTTTTTGCAAAAATTCTATGATCTTCCTGTAGATAATATATGTGCAGTCCTTCGATGTTGTTGTCGACAATACTGCTAATGAATATTATCTGATTATCTTTCGGATAATCTATCCATACGTCGCGATTCACCTCGCTACTTAGATTGGGGTTAACGACTTTGCCGTAGCAGCGGTCTGACCATTGTCCAATTGGATGCAGCAAAAATAACCACACCAGCGAAATAAAAAACGCGCAGCTCACAAACGGATATAAAATTTGCTGCGGCGATCTACCAGACGACTTCAGTATCGTTATCTGATGCGAATGGCACAGATTCCACATGGTGAACGTCGCCGTTATGAAATATATGTAGTGAAGAATCTCGCAAAATGTGTTCGGAGTTCTCAGAAAAGATAATTTTATGGCAAATGCTGTTTCTTTCAGATTCGAAATTGGAAATTTTCGCGTTATTTCGGCGAAATCGAATAATAAAATCAGAAAAAATATGAAAAATGACATAAAAAGCATCGATGTCAACTGCAGGCGAAATATATATCTGAATAGCTTTTTATTCATATTTCAAATCATTTCCTCCTGACATAAAAAACAATGAGTATCAGAGGAACCAGAATCAAAAATACGATAAAGGCATAGTTGAATGCAATAAAAATCGGATTTCTGGCGGCGGCATTGGCCATCCAAAAAAAAGTTCCCTGCACGAAAATAATGGCGGAAGTCAGCGCCAGCATTCTGGCATAGGAGGGTTTCCTGCGATACGGAGACAGCAGCACCAACAAAAATGACAGCAGCGCAAAAACAACCGTCAAAAGAGGCGACGTCATCTTCTGATGGAACAACGCCTGCTGCAATTTATTTTGGTCATCGTCGTTGGTATCCTGCAGCAGTTCATCCATGAATTTCTCGTTGGCCTGGGATGGTTTTTTTACGATCGACAATATACTATGGAGATTATGCTGATGTGATTTAAATTTTATTAGCGAATGGCGACGTCCCATTTGGTCGATTTCGATTTGTTCTCCGTCCATCAGCAGCAGCATATTATTTTTTACGGTGCCGGACTTCGCATAGTAGCAATGGGTTTTTTCGGCGCTGCGGCGATCTATGATGTAAATATTTTCGAACAAAAAATTTCCATTGTATTGCTGTGCATAGACGTGGAATCCGTTTCCGGAGAAAATTGATCCGGCTTTTTCCGGCGCATCTATATTATTTTTTATGCTAAATTCCATTGATCGGAAATTTGTCCAGGCTGCCGGAGAGACGTACATATTGCCAAAATATATGCAGGTTATCAGGATACAGGCCATTTGCATTAGGGGAATTAGTAATTTCAGCGGAGTTACCCCGGCGGCCTTGACGGCAATAAGCTGATTGGATTCGTTAAATCTGTGAAATATAAACGCAGTGGACGTCGCAAATGATATGGGCAGTATGATCAGTATAATATCCACCGAAAGATAGGAGGTAAATTCTATAAATTTTGTTAAACTTACGCTATTTACACTCAATACTTCCATATACCGAGACGACTGCACAATCCAGGCACAGAATGCCAATGCGAACGTTGAATAAAAAGTGGTTCTTAGTATCCGGAAAAATATAACACTAAATAAACTGCGCACAGATTTTCCTTGCTTTGCTCTATAATCATTAATTATGTGGCATGCTAACATCCCAAAATTTATGTCGAAGCACCGGAACTAGCTTTTTATTTGCCAATAATGGCGGTTTTTTACAAAAACGATTCCCATTTTCTTATGACTAGCACTATTGACCAGTGCCGCAAGTATCGCGGATCTCAACAGTCCCATAATATGGTCTAAATGATCTTTCTCCAAGTTGATTTTTACTTTTGATTTATGATTTTTTTCGTAGTAGTCTTAGGAGCAGTATATAAAGATGGATTATTCAGTAACCGTGTACTTTATTCCATTTGCATAGTAGAAATTTGGAGATTCCTGTGAGATTTACTTTTTTTTGTTTCTCGACTTTATTGTCTATCTTTTTCGTAATATCTGATGTTGATTGCGCTTTAAAAAATAACACCCACCAAGATGAGTACAGTGGAATAGTCGCTTCGGTGAACGACGAGATAATAACGTTCTATGATCTTGAAAGCAGAGTGCAACTGGTGCTGCTGTCCATTGGAAGCAAAGTCAGCAATGACGCAAGAGCGCAAATCCAGTCGGAAGTTCTCCATGAAATGATAGATGAAAAACTCAAAAATCAATGCATCCAAAAATCCATGCCCAAGGGCGGATGGTTGCCACGACGGGAAGTAAAAGAAGCCGTAAACAACACCATTGGAGAAATAGCAAAGCAAATCAACAAAACTCCGGAACAATTTCTGGAATTTTTGAAATCCAAAGGCATTAGAAGCAACATCATTAATTCCCAGATCGAAATTGGTCTGGGCTGGATAGAATACATAAAAGCCCGATTCGCGAAAAATATTAATATCTCCGAGTCCGAGCTCAATAAAATTTATGCCGCCGTAAAGGAAAAATTGACGAAAGAGTCTTATTTTGTGTATCGGATATTTTTGCCCACAGCAAAACAATCGGACGAGAGCAGTGTGGCGGTTCACGCAAATAATTTAATGAATATGCTGCGGAACGGCGCAGATTTCGCTCGACTGGCTAAGCAATTTTCCAAAAGCGCCGACTCCAGAAACGGCGGAGAATTAGGCTGGGTGTTCCAGGGGCAATTATCCCGAGATGAAGAAGACGCCCTGAAAAAAATGGCCATTGGATCCTGCACCATCGTAAAAAGCAGGAGGGGATATTATATTTTATATCTGCGGGACAAAAGAGAATCCGGCGTTCGAAGCTTTACGGACCTAAAAATTGTTCAGGTGATTATGCCGTTTAGCGAAGCAAAACCATCGAAGGACATAGTTGATCCATTGTTGGATTACATTAATGATCTCAGAAAAAATTCCTCCAATGCTAGAACATTTATAGCTAAAGCGAAGGAAGCGAGCATTTTGATAGTGTCGGATCAAATGCCTGCGGTACTGGAATCAATGCAACCACAATTTAGAAACGCCATAGCTAATGTGTCGGTAAACGGATTCAGCAATCCCATAATGATCGAAGGAGGCATACTGGTTTTGTGCGTTTTGGATAAAAAAACTACGACCCTAAAAGAGCCGTCCCGCGAAGACGTCAAATGCCAAAAAACTAACGAAAAACTGAGTTTGTTTGCGGAGCGAGAATTGCAGGATCTTCGAAAAAAAGCCGTCATTGTGATCGATAAAAAATATAGTCGTCCGCGATAATTGACGCCATGAACGAAATTTCGGCAAAGCAGATATTTGAACAATATTATCGCAAAACTACCAGGAGATTTGGTCAGAATTTCTTGTTTGATGCCAATATTAATGCGAAAATTGTATCTGCCGCCGGAGATCTCCGGAATAAGGTCGTGGCGGAAGTAGGTCCCGGTCCCGGTGGACTTACGCTGGAAATACTCAAATGTGATGTCCAAAAACTGTACATAATAGAGTACGACGACCATTGGATTTCCGTCTGGCAAGAGCTTAAACCACAATTCGGAGGAAAATTAGAGGTCATTGGATGCGATGCGTTGCATTTTAGGCTGGATGATATCTCTCCAAATATTGTAATTTCGAATTTACCCTATAATATTTCCACACAATTACTTTTCCGATGGCTGCCGAATTTTGATCTGTGCGAGAAATTCATATTGATGTTCCAAAAAGAAGTGGCAGATCGTTTTATTGCTGTTCCGTCCACGAAAGCTTACGGGAAACTATCGATTTTGGTGCAGTGGAAATCTCGAGTTCGAAAAATATTTGATCTGGAACCGGGAAGTTTTTTTCCGCCTCCCCAAGTAAAATCATCGGTGCTGCAATTTTCCCCATTTGCCAAAAGCAACTGCGAATGCCACGAGAATTTCGATGGCTTTTCCCAAATGCTTACGCATGCATTTGCTCACAGACGAAAAACAATACGAGGATCTCTAAAAAAATATTTTGTAAATCCATCCGAAGTGCTGCGCAATCTTGGTTACGACGAAAATACCAGAGCTGAACAGATAACGGTGGCAGATTTCATAAAAATGTACAAAATGTATTCTGAATTTTGAGAGTATTCAATTCGTAGATATTCGTCCATTTAACAAAAAAATGCTGTCTAAAAACGCTTGAGTACTATAAAATGACACAGCTTCATATGTGAAACGGCGTTGCATGCTACCTATCCCATAGGACAATCCCATAGAGCAATAATTGCTTCTTATAATTGCTCTAGAAAAAACGCCAGGCGGCAAGATTTTAATAAAATATTTTGTATATTTAATGTTTTTACTATACTATACTTAAATAAAGAGGTGTATCATGAAATGGTTTAACAAAGTATTATATATGGCAATATTGAATGTTACAATGCCAAGTAACGCAATGTTTAAAGAACCAACTGAGTTCGTGGTAATAAAAATACCTGACGGTGTAGGTCTCTGTGATCAAATGTATTTTTATGCACTAGGAACATCAATAGAAAAAAAAGGATATCCAGTTAAGTACCACGTCCCATGTTGCGAAAGCGAAAGATTCCAATTATTAAAAGCTTTCCCATATCTTAATTTTAAAATGGTTACTACCACGGAAGCCAATAGACATAGATGTTTCGTTGTTTCACATCTAGAAAATTATGAGACATGTCTGAATTGCCGTCCTCCCTCCTATATTCGAAAAACATGTTGCCATGATCGGCTCATTGACTACTCAAAATATTTTTCTTTCAAGGAAAATATCTTGGATGATGTAAATTTGAAAATTCTACAAAAAATCAGAAGTCTTATATGTCCAATTGGCGTTCATGTAAGACGTGGGGACATGGCGTCTCCACAAGGATATATCTTTGTTCCACCTGTGGATTACTTTGTTAAGGCCACTCGAAAGGCAAAAGAATTATTTCCAGATGCATATTTTTTCTTTTTCTCCGATGAACCTAATTACGTCAAACAAAATATATTACTTCAGCTAGATGCGAATATCAAATACGAAGCCGTCGACGTAAATGATTTCTCCAAAGGATATATGGATATGTTTTTAATGTCGGAATGTAAACATCAAATAAGAAGTCAGGGGTCCATGGGAGAAATGAGCTATATTCTCAATAAATATTCCCAAAAGAAATTAATCGCTCCTAAAAAATGTAGAAAAGATGTAACCGTAACTCCGGATTTTGAAATCTAATGCTATGCTGGTAAAATAATGTTGAAATATAAAGTATTCGGAATTGTTTTTGCATTGTTCGGATACTTTTGCTTTATTTCTGGAGAAATATTTGGCGTAGCTTCGCATAAAAATAGAAAAGTTGCGTTAATTACCGGCATTACCGGACAAGATGGTTCTTATTTAGCTGAATTTTTACTGGGAAAAGGCTATGTGGTACATGGCCTGAAAAGACCATCCTCCGATGATAAAACTCAGCGCATCAGCAAATAGTATCGAAAACCTCATTAATCCGATAGGTTTAAACTACATGACGCCGAACTAACAGATTCAGCAA
>JAITAC010000003.1 GCA_031284345.1 Holosporaceae bacterium
CAGATCGTTGCGCTGCGTGATTATCAGATATTCCAAAACGGAACCGCAGGTTGACAGCTCATTGGCCGAAGATATGCCAAAACCATCCAGCGCTCTGACTTTGAAATACTTTTTTAGCCGATCTTCCTCGACAATTGGGTTGAACTTCGAGTCCGGAAGATGGGTAATGCTGGCGTTCGTGAGCGTCGAAATAAACACCACAAAGTCGGATTGCTCGTAACAGGACGGAACAAGTATCTCCTTCGGATGATACATCTCGATAACTGCGGAAAATTCTTCGGATAAAACGGTATTTACGAAAAAATCTCCGGTGGAAATGTCTATTGCCGCAAAGCTGACCGTTTTTATCTTCGACGTTTTTTTGCAAATATCCGGAACAACGGACATCAGGAAATTATTGGCGCAGGCGTTCAGCAAACTGTCTTCGATTATGGTTCCGGGCGTGATTATTCTGGTTATTTCACGTTTTACGATAGCCTTATAGCCGCGTTTCTTCGCCTCCTTTGGATCCTCCATTTGCTCGCAAATTGCGACTTTGTATCCGTATTTAACGAGGCGACCGAGATAATTCTCTAGCGTTGCCACCGGAACTCCGCACATCGGAATGTCCGAATCAAGGTGTTTCCCGCGGCTGGTAAGGGCGATATTCAAAACCGGCGCTGCAATTTTTGCATCGTCGAAAAACATTTCGTAGAAATCTCCCATCCTGAACAACAGTAAACACCCAGGATACTGAGACTTTATACTCAAATACTGAGTCATCATCGGAGTTGATTCCTTTGATGCGCAGTAAAACAGGCTATTTTCTTCCATCTCTTCCAACCATGAATCTATTCACTGTTCGAAAAACCACCGCCGTTTATGGGAACCATTACGGAATCATAGCAACTTTTTTCGATATGTTCTAAAATTTTTAATGCCATTAGGATGCGAATTATCGCTTGCCTTACGGCATCGCTACTCGTCCGGCGTTGGAGAATCAGCAAATTGCGTTGGAATATTGGCGTAACCGGCGGCGCTGTTGTCATTTTTTTTCTTTGGGACGTCCTGTTTTGTGCCATATTTTTGGAAATACATGCTTTTTGTTACCGAATACAGATCCATGGACCCTTTGATGAGATCGGTTACGCTATTTTCCTGCTTCTTTTCCGCACGATCGCTGACGGCGTGCACGACAAACTTGACGATCGAACACGGAAGTCCCAGAACGTACGTAAATGGATCGCAAAACCACGAAATCGGCTCTGCTATTGCATAATTCGTAGATGAAGACCCAAAAATCGGCAAAATAAGGTAATCTCCCGTCGGCACGCAAATGGTATGCAACGTGTCTTTATAGGATGTTTCGGACTTCTCTAGCCCAATTTCAGCGGCAACGTCAAAAAATCCAAGAAATCCTAATATGGAATTTATAAAAAACCTGAACAATGAATTAGCTGTGTGCTCGGCGTCGAAGGAAACGACATAGTTTAGCATATAGTAGGGTTCTTTGATGTTCGAGAGAAAACTGGAGACCGACTCCCTGAAATCATGCGGAGTTACGTCCCTATAGGCCGTCGCAACAGGGCACAAAACGTTCTCGTCGATGGCAAGATTCAACTCCAGCATGTCGCGATTGAACTCAGCATGTGGATCATCTACCTCCTGGGAGGTACACGCCGTCAACAACAGACTCAGCAATAGCAAAAAGTTCACTCTCATGGTATACCATATCCAAAATACACATCCGAAAATATGCGCCAACGAGATATTTTTCGAAAATCAAGATGGCTAACAGTTTAATTTTCACGGCCTTTGGCCTGAATTCGGCTCCACAGACCCAGCTGACCGCATTAGAGTACTAACGCCATAATGTACCAAAATAACATTTATTTTTTATTAAAGAAATAAAAGTATTATTTTTGTAATTTTTAATCATTTTTTAATATTCTCTATTTATAATTTAAGTCAAGTAATGGTTTATCAAAAAGGATAAAGAATATGAGAAATATGTATAAATTTTATGATTCCGCAGCTTATTTGCAACAGCCGCTAAGGAACTTTGCCCACGCCACGATGGCTTTCTTTAGGTCCAGCGACAGTGGTCTTGAGTACGGAATGGGGCGCCTCGCAGAAGGAATTGCCGATATGTACGAGCGCACAACAAGATATGTAAAAAAACCAGAATTTAACATTGACTACGTTGATGTTAACGGAGAAAAAGTAAAAGTCTACCAAACCACTGTAATGAAAAAAAGTTTTGGTAATTTGGTGCGATTTACAAAAGAAAACCATGGAAATGAGCCGAAAGTATTGATAATAGCGCCAATCTCCGGTCACTTTGCGACTCTCCTGAGGGATACGGTAAAAAGAATGATACCAAAACATGACGTCTACATCACGGATTGGCTGAATGTCCGAGACGTTCCCGTTTCGGCCGGAAGTTTTACCCTCGACGCCTATCTGTCGTATTTGATTGATTTTGTCCACTACATCGGACCAAATTCGCACGTAATGGCCGTTTGTCAGCCGGCGGTGCAGGTTATGGCTCTGGC
>JAITAC010000115.1 GCA_031284345.1 Holosporaceae bacterium
GCGATAAATCTCAATTCCTGGAAAATATTCCGAAAGAAAAAACCCTGCTGGATGAAATATACGCCCAAATGCCGTTTCTAAAACTAAACGCCAAAGAAACGGAAATAATGGCGATTCTCCTGGATGGTATGCGCGGAAATGGATATTTGAATGGCGATCTCCTCCGATACGTGACGAACGAGAAAAATATGTCCTACTTTGAGGTGCTGCATCTGATAAAAAAGCTGCAAACATTGTCGCCGCCTGGTTTGTTTACCTTCAATCTGAAAGATAAGATAAAACTGATGCTGGAAGCGAAAAATAAATACAATAAAAACTACTCCATCCTGATGGAAAATTTAGAAAATATCGCGAAATGTGGTCCAACTTACCTGATGAATAAATACAAAATTACACCGGAGTTGCAGTCTGACATGATTTCCGAGATTAGTCGCTGTGGTACTAATTTCAGCATGGAAAACGAATTGCACGACAACATAGACAATGTTCCGGATATGATAATAAAACGCCAAACGGTTACAGATTTCAATTTGGCTGTGAATGATATATTGCTGCCACAGGTTTCGGTGAATGTGCCATTGTTCGCTGAAATTTCCGCGAAACGCTGTTCTCGAAACGATAAAAAATACATAAATGATAATTTTTCTTCTGCGAAACTGCTAGTGAAATCCATAAATTATCGAAATACGACTTTGGTGAAAATATTAAAAGAAATTGCCTATCGCCAGCAAGATTTTCTCAATTGTCGAGATTCGTATTTATATCCCGTAAGTGTGAGATCCATTGCGGACGCTCTCATGATGCACGAAAGTACGGTGCATCGGGCCATAGCCGGCAAAACAGTTGCTACTCCACGCGGTGTATTTGGCATAAAGCACCTGCTGCCGAAGGAGATCAAGTCCAAAAACTGTCAGGAAGTTGTCAGTGATTACTCCATCAAGGAATACATGAAGGCATTGATAAGTAACGAGCCTCTCGATAGTCCCTACAGTGACAGCCACATTGTGAGCTTTCTGAATTCCCGAGGCATAAGCATATCAAGACGCACCGTGACAAAGTACAGAAATGCTTTGGGAATATTGACGGCATCCCAGCGAGTGAAATTGCGACGATTGCGCAAAAACATCTCGTAATTTTTTCCCAGACGTATGACTGCCGTAGGACCGCATGAGAGAGAGCATCGCACATGGCTAGTGATTTTTTTCTCACAAGAACGCGGATCTGACGAAGACTCTTTTATTTTGGTAAGCTTCTCGAAAGCTTCTTCAAAGCTCTCTCTCCGACAACGTTTTGGCCAATCTTACTGCGGGGACAAAATTTGGAACGGAGCATTTTCGTAGAAATTCAGTAAAAAAATTTTCGTGTTTTCTGATGTTTCAGTATATTCGCCCCGTCTCATATATCTTTGAATTTGGACACTTCCTGGGAGGAAATCTGTGATATATTTTCAACAATTATAATTTTCCCACTCCGATTAGTTATACTGTCGAACAGCGAGCGACTGAAATTGTATTTTTTTTCAGCGTCTATTATTTCTTCAGTAATTTTTGCTCCTTTGGGAAAGACTCCGTAGCCGTTTTTAGAATGTTTCAGCGTATATTTCAGCAGATTTGTTAATTCGGAGAAGCCTCTGGCGGTGACCGTGTCGAAACTATTATCGGTGAAATTTTCTATGCGTTGGGAAGTCACATTTACGGTAGTTTTTGTTAATCGGGCGACTTCTTCCAGGAACAGGTTTTTCTTTGTATCGGAATCCAAGCAGGTGACGTCGAAATTGCCGCATATGGCCAGCACCATCCCGGGAAAGCCGCCACCGGAGCCAATGTCAAGGATTTTTTTCCCACGCAGGAACTGCATGATCTGCAAGCTATCGATTATGTGACGTTGCCAGAAATCGTCCAATGTTCCACGTGAAACCAAATTGACGGCCTTCTGCCATCGCAGAAGTACACTCTGATAGATTTCCAATTTTTCATATGTTCCACGTGAAACATTGAAGTTTTTTTGCAAGTACAAAAACATTAGGAATGTGATTTTATCCAGTCGATTATTCTTGCCTTCGACGCCGCTCCCACATTCGTGGATATTTTGTTTCCGTTTTTAAAAATAATCAGCGTAGGAATGCTCATGATGTTATAATTGGAAACTATCTCCGGACTTGCGTCAATGTCCACTTTCACAATATCTATTTTTAACTCCGATTGAATGTCTTGCAAAAACGGAGATATCATGCGGCAAGGACCACACCAGTCCGCATAAAAATCTACCACGACAAAATCTTTTTTCAGCACATCCGATTCGAAATTTTTATCGTTTGTTGTAATCATTTCAGTACTCCTACTATCTAAATCGCTCAATTTTCACACCGCATCCGGCGAATTTTTTCTCAATTTTACTATAGCCTCTGTCCAGATGATAAACCCTGTCCAGTACGGTTACACCTTCCGCCGCCAGACCCGCCAACACTAGACTGAAGGACGCCCTCAAATCAGTCGCGTAGACCGGTGCTCCCAGCAGTTTGTCCACTCCATAAATACACGCATGGGTGTTGGTGACTTTTATATTTGCGCCCATGCGAGCAAGTTCCGCAACGTGCATTAATCTGTTTTCCCATATGTTTTCATGAATATTTGATGTTCCCGCGGCTATGCATAGCAAGGCCATACTCTGGGCCTGCAAATCCGTCGGATAACCTGGAAACGGAGAGGTCTCTATATCAATGGGATAGATTCTCCCCGAAGATTCTGCCCTCAGACCACCTTCTATGTCCGTAAATATCAATCCGGCTTGCGTCATTTTTTCCACAAAATGCGGAAGCAGCTCCCGAAAATTTCCTCCCATTAAATCTACGCAACCATTTGTGATTCCCGCGGCAATGGCATAGGTACCAGCCTCAATTCTATCCGGCACAACCGTATAATCGACTCCGTGTAAATTCGCTACGCCGTCTATTTCTATAATGCTGGAACCGTGTCCCGAAATACAAGCGCCCATTTTATTCAGACAATTGGCTAGATCAATCACTTCTGGCTCTCGAGCAGCGTTTTTTAAAATTGTTTTTCCGTCCGCCAGAGCCGCCGCCATAATCATATTTTCGGTGCCGGTAACACTGGATATCGGAAACTCATACTCCGTTCCCCTTAGACCATGCAAAGATCGCGCATGTATGTAACCGTCCTTCAGAGAGACCGTAGCTCCCAATGCCTTCATTCCTTGCAAATGCAGATCAACCGGACGTACTCCAATGGCGCATCCTCCCGGAAGTGAGACAGAACACTCTCCAAAACGCGCCAATAGAGGTCCCAAAACCAATATGGACGCCCTCATTCTTTTTACAATATCATAGGAAGCTTTGAAATCGTTAACGGCGTCTGCCTGCAGCTCAATGGTCGAGGCATACGGCGAATCTACCCTGGTATGAAATCGAACCCCGATGTCGTCCAGCAACGACAACATTGTTTTCACATCCTCCAGCGGAGGTACATTCCTCAGCAATACTTTTTCCGAAGATAATAAAACCGCCGCCAACAGCGGCAATGCCGCATTCTTCGCACCGGAAATCGGCACAACTCCATTAACAATCTGTCTTCCTTGAATTTTTATTTTTTCTGTCATTTTTTTTCCATGCCCAACCATCAACAATCTCACAATACAATGAACAGATTCCGTTTTCAATCAACAATTGGAGACGCTAAAGAAGACCCCATGAAGAAGTTTTTGCTCAATAGAGACTTGCATTAATGAGGCATATCTCCTATGCTTTACAAGATTGTTATGGTTGTTATGATATGAATTACGAGAAATTATATATAAAAGCCCAAAATTATGAAAATTGCGACATAATTTCCTCACTTTTGCAGGATTCAATATTCCATATACATTCTCCTTCATTCCACGAAAATAACGGTTGTCTGCGACTGCTTTTGAATAGATTCTGCTGGGAATTGACGGAAGAATCCACCCTGGAAAATTCAAATGACGAAACTTTTTTTCGCGTGCATTCGGGACTCTACATAGATAACGTAAATTCAATCGTGATCAACGATAACTTCAAGAAAATCAAACAAGATAAATATTTGAATTTGTTAACAATGCACGTATCCTCCAGCGAAATAAATATATTATTTTCTGAGCATAGAAGTATGTGCATAAAAATAAATGGAATATGCGTCTACCTGAAAGATTTGCATGATAGATATCCGACTTCTATCCAACCGAAACACTAGTCGCTTACCACCTCACAGATTCTGTCCTTCTCCCGACTTTGAAGTGCATTTTGGTTTAAAACTCCTGGCGCGGTGCCCGTGGCTAAAAACTTAATGAAAAAACAGTAAAAAAAAACATAAAAAATTCCGAAATTAACTTTTTATAAAAACTTATTACTTAAATATAGAATTAAGTAATGGTGGTTTTCGCATGGGTTTTTTTAGTGGAGCTCTGAACTTTATCAACGGCAGAAAAAAATCCCTCCCTAAACAGGCGGACGGAGCTAACTCCGTTGACCTTCCTAATAAACAGGTGAAATTTGAACTATCTTCCATTAAAACAAAGGAAAATGCAGATTCTCATGCCGTAGCACAGGATGGCTGGACATTTTCCCCATCAAATGACACAAGTCGCGAGAAAAAAACGTGGCCTCAGGATGTATTTTGCCTAAGAACTAAACGGACCACCAATACCGCTACCGGAGCCCAAAATCGGAAAGTATCGGCAACGCCTGGAAATCCAAGCGGCCAATCCAACGTTGTCGACGGCAAGAAAGATCCATTGCACAATGGGCTCAAAAACACCAATGGCGATGGCAATCCCAATAGCCCGAATACTCCGATTGTTGAACCAATGCTTGATATACCGATGAGAACACGTATGTCATGGAAACTCTATCTGAAGGAATTACTTCCTCAGTTTGTGACACAATCATTTTTCGGTTGGAAAGTTATTAAGGGGATATCCTTTGCTATTATTGGTATCGTCGCAGGATCAGTATGCTCCCTTATCCTATGTATTGTTCTGCTACAATTTGGATCGCTGGAAAATACGGTGTTATCATCTATAGTCGAGAAGCATTTCGAAGAGGTAATGCCGGACAGCGATTTGTCGATAAAAACGGCGTCGCTGCAATGGAATAGCGATCACAAGGCATTTGAAATAAATCTCAAGAGAGTACGCATCGATGATTTTGTAATACCCAATATAGCAATTATTCCCGATTATCTGGAGTCGCTCCGGCGCCAAAGATTCGTGACCAGGTCTGTCTCTTTAATAAATGCAAAAATAAAAATTGATATTGCTGATAATCTGAGCAGTGTTTCGCTGTCTATTGGCTCCGAGAGAGGAGCAGGCAAATCAGCGGTACTCAAACCAGTATCGGAACTTTGTGACCTAACAAAAATCTTGGACGAAAACGTAGTGGTGAGCTTTGTAAGCGCAGACGTGGTAATTGCAGAAAATGGCGTAATCTATACTCCGCAAAATTTATACTGTGAATATCTTGTGGGCCAGAGAGCTCCGCGTCTGCTTTCGTTCTCCATCGTGTTGCCGCATATGCCGTATAGATCGGAAATTAGTATAGAAAAGGAAGAAAAAATTGAGGGCAATGTCTATGATGTGAAAATCAATTCTCTTAATCCGCACTCCATATATCATGTGCTTCTGGGGCGCGATACTCCCTTCAATAGGCTGCTTCCTCTGATCGAAGGATACAATCTGCCATTGTCCGGAGTCTTGAAATTCCGCTACGATGGCAATAGATTATTGGATTGCACATTTAATCTATCTGCCTCTGCCGGAACCATCCGATTGCTGAAAAATGACTCGCTGGCACTGGTTCTAGGAAAAAAAATAGATAGCGGAAATGTCTCCGGCACAATAACAACGGATAAATTACTGCTGGATAACTTGAGCATATTATACGGTAATTCCGGAATCGGTATGACCAACATAAGCGTTCCCATGAATGACTTTGTGACGTCCGGAGCTCCTTCCGTGAATGGACTCCTCAGCCTAACAAATATTAATATACGCGAAATGTGCTCCATACTTCCGGAAAATGTTTGCAAAAATATAACTCAATTGCTCAAAAATTGCTTGCCGGTGTTTAAAATGGAGTCGTTTCAGATAGATCTGGACGGACCACTTTGTCTTAAAGAAGACTCTTCCGATAAAAAATTAAAAGTTGGAACGGGAATTTTTAAAATAAAAGACGCGAAAATTTCCATCGGAGATGATCTTATCACAAATGTGAATGCCACCGGCAGTATAACGAATGACGGTCTGGAAATGCAGCTTTCCGGCGCTAAATTGCGGAGCTGGCGCCTGAATAATGGCACGCTTTTTCTTTCCCGCAAGGATAATTCGTGGAAAAGCGAAATGAATATCCGCATGGCGAAGAATGGAGCTTCTCTGGAAAATGACGCCTCCCAAAATAAAGATGAAATCGAAGGCGATATTAATGTGCCAATGGATCAAAATCTCGTAAACACGCAAAAACCTACGCAAGTAGCCTTTGATATCGTTTGCAAATCCGATTGTGTCAAAAAACTTTTTGCCATAATGCCGCAATATCTAAATGGAAATATTATGCTCACCATCAACAATTCGTACGATGGTCAGAAGGAATTATTTGCGTTAACGGCGGATCTTAAAAGTGCAACCGTAGCACTGCCGCTGTTCGGAGTCGTTAAGCAAATCGATGAGGAAGGGACGTTCAAAGTAAATATTGCCCAAGTCAACGATAATTTGGAATGTTCAGACCTGCAATTTTCCTCCGCCAATACGCAAATTGCGGGGAAACTCTGCGCCAACATGAACTGGAATATAAAAAAATGCTCATTCAATAAATTCGATATAACTGGATGCTCGGCAAAACTTACTCTACAGCAAAAAGATGTTAACCATTTCAGCTTGTCCATCTTGGGAGACAGCCTAAATGCCTGTAAATTTACACCAATTGTTGACCTCCTAGATAAAGACATATCGTTGTCCACCTATGTAAATTTGCGGGAGGTTGTTTTATCTCCGTATCGAAAACTAAATAACGTAAAGGGAAATATCGAGATAAGCCACAACTCCATCGTCGGAGGAACCGGCATTGCGGTTTACCGAGAAAACGCCACTTTGGCACTTAGCATAAAACCAGTAAATAAATCCAGCGATTCTCTAATATCCATATCGGCCTCTGACGCCGGAGAATTTCTCAGATATATTGGAATTTCCGATTGCCTGAGCGGCGGCACGCTGAATATCGTATTTAAATTGCCGGATGGGAAAATAGCCGAAGGTCCTTTGTCCGGCGGATTCGAAATTGCAGATTTCGTTTTTGCCAATTGCGAGTCTCTGAATAAGTTGGTGTCGCTGTCATCGCCGATTGTGGTGCCCAAAGAGGGGCTATCACTGGGATGCAATTTTTTTATGGGAAATGTAATCATATCTGAAGATATTCTGGCTCTCAAAGGAGGTCGAGTGGTGAGTCCATCTATGGCGTTCACGCTGGACGTTAATTATGATCGCAAAAAAGATGACTTCACCATTAAAGGATTATCGCTATATTTGGCTTCCTTGATCAACAATAATAACCTAAACGGCGTATTTGCTTCGGAATATAAAGGAACCGGCTCCATATATTCTCCTTCCATATCGGTTAAAGCAATGAAATTCGTAACTTACGACGAACTGGGTAATATATTCGGAAATATACTTCCGACGCCAACGTCGTCGGTCAAAAAAATTCCCAAGTACCAAAGGCAAAATGTAACTATGTTGTCACAGCGCAACGCAAGAAGCGATCCTTTTGCCAGTAGGGCGTTTGATGAAGAGCAAAAAAATATACGCCCTATGGATAGCGAATCAAATGACGATGATGACAATATTGTGGTCCATAAAAACAAAAAAAACAACGAAAAAAAAATAGTGAAGTACAGAATAATCGATAGAAAAACCGGTGTAGTAATTAATCGTGGCGCTCAGAAAAAAAAGCATAAAAAATATCGGAAAAACTAGCCCGCCAACATGATATTGGATCCGCGGGGCGGCGATTGGTATTTTTTAGGACATTTATATCGTAGAAAATTTTCGAAGCCGTGCGTAAGAAATCTCAAGCACTGTTCCGTGCGGGCTGGAGACAGCTGCAAATGTTGTACTCCATCTATCACAATTAGTGCAAATATTTTTCAAAAAAAAGAATGTTGACATTTAAAAGACGTTATATTATTATGCAAATAAATCACTTAACAAAAATAAATTACTTATTTTCGTATGCGAGTTTTTTCGTTTTGTTGGTAATTTTTTGTATCAATATTATATTAAATTGGAGAAAAAACATGAGTAAGAAGAACGTTATTTTAGGATTATGTATGGCAATTTTGTCATCCAGTGTGGTTGAAGTAAAATGTATGGACGAGAATTATTATAGAGACAACAGCGCTTGGTTATCAGCAGATACCGCTAGCGCAGCAATAAAAGACTCTATTCCATCCAAAGAAATATTAATGCGTATGATTTATTCGGCTGTTTATGATGTAGCCTTCGTTCCCGTAATCTATGATGCTGTCAGAATAGGAAATTATGACTTTACAGCAGATGATATCGTGGGAATCATTGATACTTTAGCGATTTATGGGCAAAGCGAAGATAATGGTGATGGAGACAGTGCTGTTATATTAGCAGAGCTATTTTGGCCATATGTTAATGATTTTAATATACCCATGGCGCGCTTGTCAGAAGCATTGTCTGATGCCGAATGGAACAACGAATATGGAAGAAATAGAATGATTGATTTCTTGCGGAGTCATGGAGTGCATAACATGTAATAAAGCGCGCTAGTGTAGCGTAAGCTATGCTTGCAAAATAATTATGATTGAAAGAAGCCGAGAAAGAAATTTTGTGTTTAGTCATGCTGGCTTAGAAGAAGTACGCTGAGTTCAGCATTGCTACGGCACAGAAATCCCATTTCTTCCGTGGAATGGGTATGGTTAACTATCTTTTTCGGTTTATGCTTAGATATCCCGCAATATCATAGCTACCTGACGGATTCTGTCATATATGTAGGTCTCCTTTAGTAAGTTTAACTACCTATTTGGGAGATCTTCTTATCTCTTTACAAGCAAAAATATCATTAAAACGTGCAATCAAATGGCGGTGGTTTATCCATCGATATAGTTTTCCTCTTTTTTTAACATAATATATATACTATTTTTTTTATTTTTTATAAATAATATTCATTTCTTTATATATTATATTTTCCGTACAGTATTTTTTTAAAATACGGTTTTAAAGCTACCCTGTTGGTAAAAAAAAGACAAAAAAATTAGCTAAAGTAATAAAACATTAATTATTTGCGTATAGTATAATTATTAAATACATCCAGTTTACAAAAGGAGAGACGCTATGACAAGGTGCATATATATAATATTTGTCTTGTTGTTTTTTAGTAATGTGTACGCAATGCAGATAGGAGAACATAAAGCTTATCATGCAATGACATTTCAGTATTCCGATATCGTACAGTATTGTAAGCCGCTGAAACCCGAGAAATGCGTATTTCTTTCATATGGACAAAACGAACTGAAAAATTCTATTCCTATTTCTATAAATAAGCGTATTCCCATATCCTATAATTTCTGGAAAGATTTTTCAAGTCAAATAAATCCTAAATTTTTCATATGTTTCTATAAGAGCAACTTGTGGTTTGAAGGCAAAAAAGCATTGGAGATGTTAGTGAGACCCACAGCGCTATATAATATTTTTATATCACATCCTTCATTTAAGATGCATCCTTCGCCGGCCAACAGTATTTTCATAAAAGACGAGACGTTGAAGTATTTGCAAGCGGCCATATCTGAGAAATCCTGTCTTATTGTTGAAATGTGGTGGTATTTTATGGCGCCGTGTATATTTAAAGCTCCGAGGTATTTATTTTTGGAAAAGGACGGAAACATTATTTCATCGTCTGAAAATGGCATTCAAGAATCTTCGATGCTACTGGGCACAGGATTGGAAAAGCTGCACAACAGTCAATTGTATACGGCAAGTGCGACATTTATCAATGAAATCTTATCTGCCCATAAGCAAGAAACAAATCCCACAATGATTGACAGGATAAATAGAACATTTAGAATAATAAAATTTTGCGATGAGTTGTCAGATTCTGATATTATTGTGGCGACGATTCTATTTGATAGATTATATAAGAGAATTCAAGAACAGAAGCAAAATGGTCAGAAACTTCTTATTGAAATAAATGGCTTAAACATTAATTTGCTAGTGGTTAGTTGCATAATTCTTGCGAAAAAAATATTATACGACGAGCCTAGTGAGAATCTCGGTTATGCGGATATGTTTATCACTTCTTTGGCTAACATTAATCTCCTGGAGAGACAAATCCTGGACACGCTCAATTTCGATGTAAATGTTTCTTTGGAATGTTATAAAGAGTACAGGCAAAAGATTTTGGGTGATGCGTCTTAGCTGGAATGTGTTATGGGGAAGTTGCCGCCGGTTCGCAGTACAGAAATGGTATCTGGTATTAGATATTGGCTATTTCGTCATCGTTCCATTCTTTTACTCGAGCCAGGTGGATATAGGCAGTGGAGTACTCGTCGTTGACGTTTACGTCATAGGGAATTCCCAACACGTTGTATTGTCTGATTAGTTCTGTGAATCCGGTTCTGGTGTTTTTAATGAGTTTTTCAATGGCTTCGGGGGAATCTCCCAGGAAGCGTTTTTCGCCGGTTTTTCCCGATCCATCAATGCAGAGGAAATACATGGTGTTTATTTGGGTTTTTTCGAGGGAAAATCCGTTTTTTTGGGCGATAATGGCCTCAAGGGACAGCTGTGGTTTGTAGCCATATTCGATTTCGTTTTTTGTGGGCAGCGTCGACGATGTTTTATAGTCGATTATGGAGATGGACTGGTCCGAATGAACATCGATTCTATCGGCACGGCAGTGCATTTCGAAGGAATAATCCGGCGACACGTCCACAGTGCAATATCCTGGTATTTCTGCGATGAGCACGTCATGGGGATCTATGTTTTCGCAGACATAGGTAAGAATATTTTTCAGGCGAAAAAACCACATGCCCAGATCGGATTCGTCCAGGTGCATATGCTGCAAGACTTTTTTTGCGATTTCAGTAGCTTCGGGGAAATTAATTTTTGCTGTTTTTATTATTTCTTCCAAGACATTGTGGACATAATTTCCTTTTAGGTTGCGAGGATTATTTATGTAATTTAATTCTTTTAGGAGCAGTATTTTTTTGGCATAGAAAGCATAGGCGTTGTTTCGCAGCAGTGCTAGATCCGAGACGGAAAAACTGCGCGGGCGATTTTCCAGATCCGGGATTGGAGCTTGGAACCTAATGGATTTTTTTTTCTGGGAATACAGGAGTGTGGCCACGAAGTTTTCCAGATATTTTTCCGATTGCAATGTATCTGTGATTTTATCCAGATACACATATCGTTGCTGCTGCACACCGTCGACGATCCGAGATCTGCTAATAAGCACATTGGATTTATGTGCGAGTCGTTCGAAGATGCGCTGTGTAAAAGCATTTTTTTCGGTTGCCGTTTGGATGCCGAGCGCATTAAACATGGATTTGCTCATCCAGAAATCGTTTTTTTCGGATACTTTAAGGTTACCATCGTTGGCGCCGGCGATGACGACGAGGTCTGCGTCCAGCAGCTGTGCCTCATTGATATTGACCATAACGACGTTGTCTGTGGGGTTGAGAGAAGGCGGCGTTTCCATTGTAAGCAGCTGATTTTTCAGGAAAATTACGAATTCAGCTACGTTCATATCGCCAAAAAAATCTGTGTATCTGCGGAAAGGTTTCGCCATAGTCTCCAATTTTTGGGACGTCTCCGGATCCAGGAGTTTTAGGAAGAGGTTGCCGTAGTCGAACCAATCGCCGAAGCTCCGCTGGTTTTTGTGGGAAATCAGGTTTTTCAGTTTTCCGACAATATCAAATTCGCATTGGTTATAGATTTCCATGACATCAAAAAAATTTGTTGGCAAATGAGATTTCGTCCGACAAAACCATTCAAATGGCAGTAGGAAATCAGTGTATTGGCCGGTAAATTTTAGGACGTCTAGCACATTTTGCAGATTAAATTCCTTTTCAATCATGTCCATTACCAGGGAAACGAGCATTCCGCTGTGGGTTTTGGAAAACGGCTCTCCGGACGCGGGCACAATATTCCAGTGTCGCAGCTCCATTTTTATTTTTTCGAGCAATTTCGGATCGTTAATGACCAAAAGCACATTTTTTTGCTCATGAATTGCTTTTCTTACGGCGATAGCCACTCCTAGAGCCTCTTCCGCAGGTGCAGAAAATTCCGCCAGTGCTACCGAAGCTTCGGGATAAAAAGAGAGTGGCTGTTCCTGTTCCGGCATAAAAATTATAGAATTTTCAGATGCAAAAACTTGGCGCAAAAACAGTTGTGCAGAGCAATCGGTGTTTTCAATGCCAACTGAGGCCACCTGCTGATGCGAAATCGATGCCAGAAACGCTGCGAATTTTATTTTTGTAAGGCGCATGATGTTATGTATTTCGGGAGAGTGCGCGCATTCCAGCAGCAGCTCCAGAGTGGGGTTCCAGTATCCCTGCAGATGCTCTGGCACTGTGTGCTGCAGTTGTTCCGGATCGATATCTGCCAAAACCAGATCATTTAGGAGCGTGCAGATGCTTTTGGAAAGTTCAAACATGACATTGGCGGAGATATTTTCATTTTTCAGATTCTGGATTACGCATCGCATAATAAGCGCCGTGATTTTATTATCGTCCCATTGAAGTTCATCGGAGAGGGTCGACATTATGGGCAACATCATGGAGCCAATATTTTTTTCCAGCAGAAGCTGTTTCAGCGTTTGGCAACTACGTCTATTGGGGAGAAAAATTTTTACGGGACCGAGTTTTTTTTTCAAGAAAAAATCCGCCACTTCCGGCAAAAAACGTTTGGTGATGGGGATTTTGTACATTGTCCCCATCAGTTGTTTACCTCGAACTGCATTTGGTCGTAGGCGGGACGAATGTGTGGCGGAAGTATCTGCAGCAGATGATCGTAATTCATGCGAATGCTCATGTGAGTCAGATAGGTCATTTGGGGTTTTAGTATTTCCACCCATTGCAGAATGGTATCGATATTGGCGTGGTTCGAATGTATTTCCGGAGACAGGCAATCCACGACCCAAACATCAAGTCCGTACAGTTTGCTGAACGATTCTTCTGGAAATCTAACGACGTCAGTGGTGTAGGCGAAACTTCCAACGCGAATACCCATTGATTTCGAATGACCATGATCCTGTTCGAAGCAAATGCCGGAAATATCTCCGATCTGGAAGTGATTGGTAATGATGTTAGCGGATATGTATGGTTTGTATATACTTGCGCTGCCGCTATTTAGGTGGTGCGTATCCTCGAACAGGTAAAAAAACATGTTTTTTATGGATGCTATACATTCGGCGTTGGAATATATTTCTAGATTTCTACCGGATTTAAAAAAAATCGGACGCAGTTCATTGATGCCACTGGTGTGATCGTAATGGGCATGGGTGAAAATGACGCCATCGACTTTAGAGAAGCTACTGCCTAACGAATTTTTTTCTCCATTGACGCTGTGGGATTCAGCGCTCCTATTCCTGCAAGATTCGTATATCAGCAACTGCTGCCGCAGATCCGGCGACATGTCCACCAGCAGAAAAGTATTTTCGGTTTCCAGAATGATGGAAGACCGCGTTCTTATATTTTTTTCATTATTTTTATTGCAGTTGCCCCATCCATATTTCAACGCCGGAACACCAGTCGAAGAGCCACATCCGAGTATTGTTACTTTCATGCTTTCCAAACAATCAACAAATGTTTTTTCTTTCCGCAGCTTAATTTTATAAAGCCACTGGCAAAAGAATCTGGAGATATTTTATAATTTTCATCGATGATCGAATCGTTCACTTGAACGCCATTACCGCGCAGCAATCTTTTGGCATCTCCTCTGCTTTCGCACATGCCAGCGTTTACCAGGATATCCACCAGAGAAGTGGTCTCGATTTCTGCTGCGTTCAGCTCGTATTTTGGAACGGACGTCATGCTGGCGAAATCTTGCGAATTTTTGTCGAACAGACCCGCAGCAGATCGATGTATTGCTTCCAGAGAATGATGTCCATGGACTCTGGCAGTAACTTCGTTTGCCAGCAGCTTTTTTATTTCGTTTAGCTCATGTCCCTGCAGAGATTCCATTTTTTTGATTTCGTCCAGAGGCGTATCACTGAACAGATACATCATTTTTATTACGTCGGTATCGTCTATGTTTCTCCAATATTGCCAGAAATCGTAGGCGCTGTACATTTCAGGTAATAGCCAAACGGCTCCGGTGGCGGTTTTCCCCATTTTTTTGCCGTCGCTGGTGGTCAGCAGCGGACACGTGCAGCCGAAAATTTCCAGACCGAGTTTTTTTCGCGCTAGCTCAACGCCGCATACAATATTTCCCCACTGATCCTGGCCGCCAAATTGAATTCTACAGCCTCTTTTTTGATATAATTCACAAAAATCATGAGCCTGCAGCACCATATAGTTGAATTCCAAAAAACTCAGCGAATTATTTTCCGTCAATTTAGATTTTACCGAATCGAATCCGATCATGCGATTGATGGAAAAATATTTTCCAGTTTCCCGAAGAAAAGGAATATACTCCAATTTGTCCAGCCAGTCGGCGTTATCCACCATGACGGCGTCGGACTCGCCATCGCCAAATTTTAGAAACGGTTTCAGACAGGCTTTTATGCCCACCATATTTTCGGAGATCTGTTCGTTGGTCAGCAGAGGTCTTGCGGTGTTGCGGAAAGAGGGATCCCCGATTTTGGAGGTACCTCCGCCCACCAGCACAATGGGCTTGTGACCATGTTTCTGAAACAGACGCAGCAGCGAAATCGGGATAAAACTACCGATATGAAGGCTCTTGGCGGTGATATCGAATCCCACGTATCCGCATCCGATGCCAGAGCTGAGGTACTCGTCCATTTCCTCTAAATTTGTGAACTGGTACAAGAATCCCCGGGTACTGGCCTCGTTCAAAAAAGAAGATTTAAATTTCATAAATGCTCACTTTCATACAAGAATTACAGGTTTACTGCCATCTGATCATATCTAGGGCTTACATATTCTGTAACACACTTTTTGATGGTATCCAAATGATTTTTGAAAGAATGGTCGCAGCTGGGAATAACTCGATAGTCAATGGAGATTCCTTTCTGGGAGTTGAGTTTTTCTACTAATTTATTAACGTTAAAAATGGGACAAATTTCGTCGTTTTCTCCGTTTATTATCATACCAGAAACCGGACACGGCGCCAAAAACGAGAAATCATAGAGATTGGCCGGAGGACATACCGAAATAAATCCTGCAATTTCCGGACGTCTCATGAGCAATTGCATACCAATGAGGGATCCAAACGAAAATCCCGCAACCCAGAGTTCGCGTTTTCCTTGATTTATGGACTGTATCCAATCCAAAACTGCGGCGGTGTCGGTTAGTTCGCCTTCTCCCTTGTCGTAGACTCCTTCGGATTTTCCTACGCCTCTAAAATTAAATCGAATGGCAGAAAAACCATTCTCAATAAATGCGCTATAGAGCGTAAGAGTTACACGATTGTTCATACTTCCTCCTTGCAGAGGATTAGGATGCAATACTATAACTAAAGGAGCATTCGGATCTTTGCTGTGGTGATATCTGGCTTCGATTCTTCCGGCATGTCCTGTTAAAACTATTTCTGGCATTTAAATCTCCAATTGTTGTAATATTTTTATGTATAGAGTAACCTATACCATAAAAGTAGTATGTAAATCTGCTTTTACAAGTGTTTTTGCAAAAAAAATCTTGGATATCGACTTCCAATTTTCCCAATAACGATGGCGGCGTTGCTTTCAGAAAAACAATCTTACAAGAGCGAACCCCACAATAACGCTAACAACTATTATAACCAATGCTGTTCTCTTGTGTTTTTCAATGAAATCCAAGATGAATTCGCCATATTTTTTGCAAATTATCGAAAGGATCAGGAATCTCATGGTTCTGGTTATCACGGACGCCGCTCCAAAAACCAGCAGATCAACTTTTGCGAATCCGCTGGCGATGGTTACGATCTTATAGGGAATCGGCGTTAATCCCTTGGCGCAGATTATCCAAAAAGCCCATTTGCTGATGGTGCCAGATTGCACCAGATTGTTAAACTTATCCACTTGACCATAGAAGTCCAGTATGCGAGATCCTATTAGCTCGAAGCAGCCGTATCCTATGTAATAGCCGAGAAATCCCCCCAAAATCGACGCTAAGCTGCATATAAGAGCGTAGTACAGACTTTTATTCTTGTTCTTCGCGACGACAATGGCCAAAATCGGATCCGGCGGAAGTGGAAAAAATGAGCTTTCAATGAAAGAAATAAACATCAAAACCAATGCCGCATGCTTACTTTCGGCTTTTTTCATCATCCAATCATATATTTTTTCTATCATTTTAGTTAGCTTTCATTTTCTATAACAATGACATTGCTGATGCCCACGATATTTTTCAAGTCTAGCAGATCATAGGTCTGCAAAAAATATTTTTCCGGGAGAATTATTTTTTTTTCATTGGGTATTATTAATTCGAGTTTTGAATTTCCTCCTGCGCGAAAATTATCCACCAATGTTTTTATGGCGGAAAGCTGGGCGACGGAATTAATTTTTATGCGAACGGTATTTTCAAATATTTTTGGGGTTCGGCGATCTAGATCGGAAGTAATAAATTTACCATTGGCGTCGAATTTTTGCATTTTTTCGACTGTTACGCGGACTTGGTCATCGTTTTTGTAGCAGTTGATGTTCATTAGGACGATATTTCCTATTTGCAGCAGTTCCCGATAATTTTCCAGTGTTTCGGAGAACAGTGTAACATCCATACTGCCGGACATGTCAGATACCTGCAATATACAAAATTTACTCTGATTTTTGGTAGTTTTGTAAATGACATTATTTATGGTTGCCACGATTTTTGCTTTAGCGAGATTTGTAGCTTCCATAATGGTGGGAAACTGGAGATTTTTCAGAAGGTCCTCATACTGTTGCATCGGATGCGACGAAATATAGAATCCGATGGCGACGAATTCGTTTTGCAATTTTGTAGTTTCGTCCCATTCTGGAACGTTGGCTAGCGGCGGATACGATTTTTCGAACAAGGAAACCTGCTCTGTGGATAATTTCATTGCCAAGATATCGTCCATGGAGCTGAACAGTTGATTTCTGTTGGGATGCAGACTATCGAACACTCCGGATTTTATGAAATGTTCTAAAATTCTTTTGGTAATAATTTTTTTAGGCAGCAGTCTTTCCATAAAGTCAAAAACCGATGTGTAGTTACCGTTTTGGATTCTTTCCTGCACTATTTCTTGCACGCTATTTTCGCTGCTGCTTTTTATAGCCGTCAGGCTGTAGCGAATGAGATTATTTTCATAATCGACGATGAAGTCGCTTTCGGACGAATTTATATCCGGTGGGATGATATTGATATTATTTTTTTTAGCGTCCTGATAGGCGGCGTACAATTTATCTGTGTTGGCCATATCCAGAGTCATGACGGCGGCGAAGAACTCGATGGTGTAATTTGCTTTGAGGTAGGCAGTTTGGTAGGTGAGCAATCCATAGGGAGTCGAGTGAGATTTATTGAAGCCGTAGCTGGCGAATTTATTCATTTGCTCAAAGAGGCGTTCTGCCACATCCAAAGACACGCCACGTTCTGTAGCGCCATCGATGAAGCGTTTTCTTTGGGCGTGCATTTCGTCTTTATCTTTTTTTCCCATGGCTCGCCGCAGGATATCTGCTTGTCCAAGTGTATATCCGCCGATTTTCTGGGCGATTTGCATAACCTGTTCCTGATATACCATTACGCCGTAGGTTTCCGCCAGAATTGGTTCTAGTTTTTCGTGCAGGTAGGTGATTTTTTCGACACCGTGTTTGCAGGCGATGTATTTGGGGATATCGTCCATGGGTCCGGGGCGGTATAGAGCCACCAGTGCGATGATATCTTCTATTCTGTCCGGCTGCAATTTTCTCAGAACGTCGCGCATGCCGGCACTTTCTATTTGGAACACTCCGACGCAATTGACTTTACGGAACAGCTCGAATGTTTTGGGATCATCCAGGGGGATTTCCTGAGCAGTCAGATATATTCCTCGTTTTTTTATGATATTGAGATTTTTTTGGATGACAGTCAGAGTTTTCAGGCCCAAAAAATCGAATTTGATCAATCCGGCGCTTTCCACGTATTTCATGGAGAATTGCGTAACCGGCATGATGGATCTCTGATCCTTGTAGAGTGGGACCATCTCCTGAATATTTTTATCCGAGATTACGACGCCGGCTGCGTGGACCGAGGCATGCCTATATAATCCTTCCAGTCTCAGTGCTATTTCCATAAGGTTCTTCACCTGGGGATCAGTTTCTATAAGCTCTCGCAGAGCCGGTTCTGCATCGATAGCCTGCTGCAGTGTAAGCGGATTAGTGGGATTAAACGGAATCATCTTCGATATTTTGTCCATGAAGCCGTAGGGCATGGCCAGAACTCTACCGACGTCTTTTACCACCGCTCGCGCCTGCAGCTTACCAAACGTAATGATCTGCGCCACCGATTGATATCCGTATTTTTGCTGTACGTAGGCGATGACCTCGTCCCTTCTTTCCTGACAAAAATCGATGTCGAAGTCTGGCATGGATACGCGATCTGGATTTAAAAACCGCTCGAAAAATAATTGGAATCGAATGGGATCCACATCAGTGATTTTCACTGCCCAGGCCACAATTGATCCGGCTCCGGATCCGCGTCCGGGGCCCACGGGAATATCCTGCGACTTGGCCCACTGCACATAATCGGCAATAATGAGAAAATATCCGCTGAATCCCATCTTTTTGATCATGTCCAATTCATAATAAAGGCGATCGAAATATTTTTGGCTGGTTTCGTTGTAATTTTCGGCGCCAAAAAATAATTTTTCCAACTTTTCTTCGAGGCCAACGACGGATAAATCCCGCAATTCTTCGTCCTGGGTTTTACCACTGGCTGGAGTAAATTGCGGCATCCAGGGTTTTTTCTTGGCGAGGCAGAAGCTGCATCTCTGCGCTATGTTAATTGTATTTTCGATTGCTTCGGGGAGGTCGGAAAAAGCTTCCGTCATTTCCGCCGGAGACTTAAAATAAAATTCCTGCGATGACGTCTGCCGTTCAGTGTCGTATATGGTTTTTCCCTGGGCAATGCCCAAAAGAATATCGTGGGCGCTGAAGTATTCCGGAGACGCAAAACACACATTATTGGTAGCCACCAGCGGAATATTATGTTCATAGGCCAGATTAACGGCCATTTCCTCTATTTTTTGTTCCTGCTCGAAGTTATGTCGGGAGAGTTCGATGTAAAGTCTATCGGGAAAATATTTTAGCAGAAACGAAAGATATTCTTCTGCGCTGTCTTTGTCGTTTTCCTGTAAAAATGCTCCGAGAGATCCGTAAATGCCTCCGGTGGCGAGAATAAGATCACCGGAATGTTTGGCCAGAAGATCCAGAGATATTTCCGGATGAGTCTCCGACGTTGGATTTAAATGGGCGCTGGACGCCAATTGAATTAAATTTTGATAGCCGTTGGCGTTTTTCGCGTACAGCACAACGCTCGTGGGACAATCGATTTTTTTCGGGTGCTGCACGTTCAGCTGGCAGGCAATAATCGGCTGAATTCCGCGGGCAGAGCAATTTATGGAAAAATCCATTGCTCCGAACAAATTATTGGCGTCTGTAATTGCAACTGCTGGCATATCGTATTTTTCACACAGGTACGCCAGCTTATCTATTTTTATGGCTCCTTCCGCGAGGGAATAGGCGGAATGTACTCTCAAATGAATGAAATTACTACTCATTTTTTCAGCAGTACTCCTTCGGAAATAGTATATTTCATGGACATTTTTTCTGCCAATTCATAATTGTGGGTGGCAATAATAGCCGACATTTTTGTTTTTTTAGTTATTTCCATAAGGTCATCGAAGACCATCAGAGCTGTTTCGTGGTCCAGATTTCCCGTTGGCTCGTCTGCCAGCAAAATTGCCGGATCGTTGGCCAGGGCTCTTGCGATGGCGACCCGCTGTTTCTGTCCACCGGACAGTTCTGACGGACGCGAATGCGCCTTGTTTTCCAGTCCGAATTCCTTCAGCAGAAGCAGTGCTTTATCCTTCGCTATTTTTCGGGGAACTTCCTTCAGCAGCTGCGGCAGCATCACGTTTTCCAGCGCCGAAAACTCCTGCAGAAGGTGATGATATTGGTAAACGAATCCTATTTTTGATAATCTTAGATCTGTTTTTTCGTTATCAGACAGCAGCTTGCTATTTTTTCCACAGATAAATAAATTTCCTTCCGTTGGATCATCCAGCAATCCCGCCACATGCAGCAACGTTGATTTCCCGGATCCGGAAGGACCCAGCAGAGCCAGAAGCTCCGACTCCCGAACCTCCAGAGATATTCCTCGTAGCACCGGCAGTTCATTGCCGCTGTAGCGTTTGCTGATGTTGTCAAGGACAAGCATTAGCGGAGTTTCCGACGCAGTCTTCGAGCCGTGGTTCATGATGTCTCCGTATGATTCAATCTTCGTGGTCACTATAGCATTCGCAGGATAAGCTCCGCAACCCCGCAGTGTATTCGCTCTGCAGGAGGATGCAAGCTGCGGATCCGACACGTCAATTGTGGAAAGGAGCTGCTTCCGTATATTAGATGCATATGGAGATCCCGCTTTCTTTAAATCTTAATTTTGTCATGCATTTCTCCACGCTTTCCGGCAATATTTCACATTGTTTGTCAATGGAATAACCGTGCATTTGCGGTAATAAGTGTTGTTTTATTGCAACAAAAGATGTTAAAATATTTAAAAATATTGCTTTATTTAAAAAAATCTTATATCGTTATTATGGTTAGTTTTTAGGGAGATTTTAAATGAAAAAGTACATATTGTTGACAGCGTCCGGAGTTTTGTTTTTTGTTGCGGCAAATGCTGACCAGTCCGTTCTGGCTGTTCACGAAGAGCCTGTTGTAGTTGCAGCAGAACCAGAGCCAGAGCCACAGCCAGCGGTCATCGAGCAAGTGGATGAATATAACTGCCCATTCTGTGGAGTATATCTCACATTGGGTGTCGGTGGCAGTTTCTTAAAAAACAAAATTGACGGTCACATTGGCCAAGATCAAGCTCGAGCTAATATAAAAAGCGACAACCAGAACGTAAATCGTGTTATCGGGGTTGTGGGATTAGGCGGTGGAAAAGTGTTCAACGATACCATCTACGTTGGCGGAGATATCTTGTGTGATTTCAGTAGTTCCAAGGAAAAAAATGTAGAAAATATCACCGTCGATGGAGCTGCTCTAGGTGCAGGTTGGATTGCAAAAATAAAGACTGCGGCGGTGATTCCATCTGTTGCTTTAAGGCTCGGATATTTTAACAAAAATGCAGAAATATTGTTATTTACAAAAATAGCTGCTTCCTATACCTCATCCACTCTTAAAGCTAATAACGGTAACGCGTTTGTTGGAGAAGAAAAAATTTCAAAATTCGCTCCTGCTCTTGGCTTGGGAATCGAAAAAGCATTCAGTAAGAAATTTTCTGGACGTCTGGAGGGAGAATACAGATTTAACTCCCGTAAAGATGCCTTTAAAGCTGCTGGTGCCGTAAACGTTCGTGCTCTTGTTGCTTATCACATCAATGGTATATAAAGTTAAATAACATACTCCATAGTCAAATGCCATCAATATGATGGCATTTTTCATTCATCACACTACGGCTTCTCTCACACATTAATTCTGCAATATATTTTGTTTTTGGCCGCTTTTTTATGGAGTCTTAAAGATCCGGGCGCCGGTATCTCAAAAACCTATCTTGTATAGAATACCA
>JAITAC010000136.1 GCA_031284345.1 Holosporaceae bacterium
CCCACTTTGCCAAAAAAGCAAGGAGGGACTTCCTTTGAAACAGAATTCAGCGGGTCATTTGGCTCATTCACTTTATTTATTTCATTCATCTCCTTTACGTCATTCTAGGCATCTAATTTACATGGTTCGCGGATACCGACGACGAAGCTCACATCAAAAATTTCAAGGATTTTTAACAAAGTTACAGAATGCTAGAGATAATTAGTGAGTGGTTATTGTCATTACCGCCCATTCAAGAGTGAAGTGCAACAGTGGTATTGGATTTAACAAAAAGCACTATAACAGGACGGGCTATAAACATAATAAATATGGAGAATGAGTTTCAAAATCAAGGCCTATCGTAGCCCGCAGGATGATAAAGCAGCCGGATATCAACAATTCTAAAATTGATAACATTATACAACGCTAAAACTGTTGCAATAGGGTAATTGTTTAACTATTATCGTTTTCATGCGGGTGTAGCTCAATGGTAGAGCATAAGCTTCCCAAGCTTGTGACGAGGGTTCGATTCCCTTCACCCGCTCCAATTTTCGGACAGTAACACATGAGTAATTTAAGTTTGTCGGAAAGAATCCGCGGATTTTTTGCATTGACGCTGGTTCTATCTATTTTTTTCGCCTATGACATGGGAATTCGGCCTTTTGCGGATCCGGACGAAGGTCGATATGTGGAAATTCCGCGGGAAATGGTAGTTACCGGCGACTACGTAACTCCTCGACTAAACGGATTGAAATATTTCGAAAAACCAGCACTTTTTTATTGGATGCAGGCGGCGTCCCAAAAAATTTTTGGCCTTCATGAGGTGTCCATGCGACTTTGGACCGTGGTATTCGCAGTGCTGGGATGCCTTATGCTATGCTTCGTGGGCAGTAGCTGCTATTCCAATACTGTCGGAGTGACGTCAGCGGGAATATTGGCGACGAGCCTCATCTATTACGCCCATAGCCGATTGATCATTACGGATCTGGTGCTATCGGTGTTTATGGGAGGAACATTATGGTGTTTTTTCACTGCATTTGTAGGAGAAAAAGCATCGCCGCAGCGGCAAAAAATCATGGTCGTGGGCATGTATATGCTGTCGGCACTGGCATGTCTTACTAAAGGACTGGTCGGCATTGTGCTGCCGGCGTTCGTGGCGTTTCTGTGGATTCTGTTCACAAAGAATTGGAAAAAAATTCCGCAGATGCTCTATTGGCCGGGAATTTTTGCGTTCCTGTTGATATTTTTACCATGGCACATCTGCGTCATGGAACAAAACGGCGATTTCTTCCATTTTTATTTCGTGGTGGAGCATTTTCTTAGATACACGACCACCATGCATGATAGGTATCAGCCCATCTGGTTCTTCCTGCCGGTGCTGCTGCTGGGATTTGCTCCCTGGACGGGATTCTCGCTGGTGGCCATAAAAAATGCCGCATTGGCCGTCTGGAAAAAAAAACAGACGTCGACGGAAAATATTTTTTTTCTCTGCTGGATAGGCGGAGTACTTGGATTTTTCTCGTTTTCCGGCTCCAAATTAATTCCGTATATTTTACCGCTGCTGCAGCCGCTGGCGCTAATTACGGGGATGTGCGTTGTGAAATCCATAGAATCCCGCAATAGCGATCTCCGGATCGGCGCGCTGGTCAATATATTTTTGTTCGCGCTCATGGCGGTGGCATATTTTTTTCTGAAATCAACGATTGCCAACATATTGCAGAATCCGGACGTCGTCGTGCTGCTGCGCGTGTTTGCGGCAATGGCGCTAGCGGCGGCGATAATGCTGCTGGCGATGGCATATCCGGCCTATTCCAAGATATCGCCGATAAATGCACTGCTGGTATTTCTGTTTTTGGCGGCAAATATGATGTGGGTCATCAATAAGGGATCCACCTATTACCAGGACATAAAAAAGCCGTCCACCAAAAAAATGGCGGAGTTTGTGCAACTGAATAAAAAAGCCGATGACGAGATTTTCTGCTACAATCGCTATTATCAGGATTTTCCCGTATATGCGAACTCCACCGTTAACGTAGTGAATTTTGTGGGAGAACTGGAGTTTGGTGCCAACGCCGAAAAAGAAAAAAAGGTGCTCTGGTCCGAAGAAGAATTTTGGGAATTCTGGAGAACAACGGAGAAAAAAATTTTTCTGTTGCTGGCTCGGGACCAATATCGGAAAATATTTACAACCAAGGATAATAAACATAACATATTGGATTTTGACGAGAATTTTGTGGTGATAAGTAACAAATGAAATATTTAGATTTTTTCCTAATCCTACTGCAGGCGATGGTAAATTCTCTGGCTCAAGTAGTTATGAAAAAAGGGGTAAATATGCTGAATTTTCAGCAGCCGCTGTTGCCGTTGAGCATTTCCATTGCCACCAATTTTTATATTTTTTGTGGTGTTTTGATTTTTGTATTGGCGCTTTTTTTGTGGCTGTATCTTTTATCGCAGTATGATCTAAGTTTTTTATATCCCACGAGCAGTTTAGCGTTTGTGATTACAGCTTTTAGCGGCTGGTTTTTTTTAGGCGAGAGTATTTCTCTTGGCAGGGCTGTGGGGATTTTTCTAATATTAATAGGAGTAGTGTGCATTGCAAAAAGTTAATAAATTTTTACCGGTTTCGAGACCGGCGCTCAGCGAAGAAACCATTGAGGAAGTGGTGAAGGTACTGCGATCCGGTTGGCTGGCCACGGGTCCCATTACGCAGCAATTTGAAGGAAAGCTCAGTGAATATTTTGGAGGTCGGACCGCCATGTGTTTTTCGTCGGCGACGGCGGGACTGCAGGCGGCGCTCATGGCCATTGGAGTGGGAGAAGGGGACGAAGTCATAACCACATCCATGACCTTTGCTGCCACCGCAAACGTCATTGCGCTGCTGAGGGCCAAGCCGGTGTTCGTGGACATAGACCGAACTACCTTCAATATTGATCCCCAAAGGATTCTTGACGCCTGCACATCCAGAACGAAGGCAATTATGCCGGTGCACTACGCTGGATTACCCGTTGATCTGGATCCGATTTACGAAATCGCCCAGCGGCGGAATCTGCGCGTAATAGAAGACGCCGCCCACGCAATGGGATCCGCCTATAAGGGAAAGCGCATAGGAACGTTCGGCGATATCCAGGTGTTTAGCTTCCACCCCATAAAAAATATGACTTCCGGAGAGGGAGGCTGCGTTGTGTCCAATTCTCCGGCCGAGCAGCGTTTTCTGAATCTCCAGAGATTCCACGGCATAGATCGCTCCATCTGGGACAGGTTCTCCAAAAACGCCAGCTGCTACTACGATGTGGTATATCCCGGGTCCAAAAGCAATATGTCGGATCTGCAATCCATCCTGGGAATACATCAGCTGAAGGAAGTGGAACAACTCAACGCAAAGCGTCGCACGCTGGCGGATCGGTATCGGATCGCCTTCGCCGATGTGGTCGATAAAATTGTTCCGCAGGGAATTCCATCCTACGATTTCGTGCATTCGGGACATCTGTTTCCCATCTGCGTGGCAGACGCCTCCTCCAAAGATGATCTAATGTCGTTCCTGAAGGAAAATTTCATCGGGACCACCCCCTACTACCAGCCGGTACATCTGTTCAGCTACTACAGAGACACCTTCGGCTATAAGGAGGGCGATTTGGAGCATACGGAATACGTCGGTAAACGCATAATTAGCATTCCACTCTATCCGACTTTGGAAAATTACGAACAAGACTATATAATCGATACCATAAAAAAATTTTTTAGGTAAGGACTGCATATGCAAAAAAAAAATTCTCCCGCATCGCTTGAGGTCTCGGTGGTAATTCCGGTTTTTAACGAGCAGGAAAATGTGAAAAATCTTTGCTCTCGATTGCTAAAAACAATGGATGCCACCAAAAAAACATACGAAATTATTTTCGTGGACGATGGCAGCTACGACGAAACGTCATCTCTGCTGAAGGAAATTTTTGAAAAACGTTCCGACGTCGTGCGCATAATTACTTTTAACGGCAATTATGGCCAATACGTAGCCATATTAGCGGGCTTCGAGCACGTTCGCGGAGAGATCGTCGTAACGCTGGATGCAGATCTGCAAAATCTTCCGGAGGAAATTCCTCACCTTCTGGGAAAAATGTCCGAAGGCTACGATTTAGTGGGAGGCTATCGGGCCAATCGCAAAGACAGTTTTTTTCGCACCTACGCCTCGAAAATAATAAATTATATCCGGCGCAAAGCCACCGGCATAAAAATGGAAGATCACGGCTGCATGCTGCGGGCATACAGAAGATACATAATAGACGAAGTGGTGAAAACCAGAGAAACATCAACGTTCATAACGGCACTGGCTCAGAAATTTGCCGGTAATCCCATTGATATCCCGGTGTCCCACGAGGAAAGAAGCGCTGGAGATTCCAAGTATAATCTCTACAAGCTGATTCGCATAACCTTCGATTTATTGACGGGATTTTCCCTTCTGCCGTTGCAAATATTTACCATGTTCGGCATGGCAATTTCGTCGACGAGCGCCGTATACTTTCTGGTGGAGGTGTACAAGAAGATCTGCGGTCATCACGGATACGGACTGCATTTTGCCTTTGTGTTCCTGCTGCTAAGTGTTATTATATTGGGCATAGGACTACTGGGAGAATACCTCGGACGTGCTTACTTTGCCGTCTGTGAGCATCCCAGCTTTGTTATTCGTGATATTTTGGAAAAAGAGATAAAAAATAAAAATAAGGACGAAAAATGAAGATATTAATAGTTGGTGCTGGTGGATTTATCGGCGGTCATTTGCTGGAGGAAATCCTCAAAAATCACAGAAATTGGCACGTGATCGCCATAGACATCAACGCAGATAAAATTTCTCATCTGCTAGCGGACGAAAACATAAATTTCTTTAAAATCGACATTCTGCAGGACTCCATTGAAAAACATGTGAGAGACTGCGACGTCGTATTGCCTCTGGCAGCCATAGCGAGCCCTGCGGTGTACGTAACGGATCCACTGCGGGTGTTTGAGTTGGACTTCGAAGCCAATCTTCAGATAATAAAATGGGCTGTGAAATACGAGAAACGCGTTATTTTTCCATCCACGTCCGAAGTATACGGCATGTGCGAGGATGAGGAGTTCCGGGAAGACGAATCCAACTGCGTTACGGGTCCCGTCTGTAAACAAAGGTGGATCTACTCCTGCTCCAAGCAAATGCTGGATCGGGTCATCTATGCCCATGGCCTGAAAAATAATCTGAATTATACGCTGTTCCGTCCGTTTAATTGGATAGGACCAAAACTGGACGATATCAGCAACTCCGATAACGGCAGCTCACGAGTAGTGACGCAATTTCTAAGCAATATTGTTCACGAAAAAGATATTAAATTGGTGGGCGGCGGAAATCAAATCAGATCCTTTACGGACGTCTCGGACGCCATTGGAGCTCTGATAAAAATTATCAAAAACGAAAATAATTGCGCGACTCGGCAGATATTTAACATTGGAAATCCTAACAATCAAGCAAGCATAAAAAATTTGGCCCATGAAATCTTGGATCTGGCAAAAAAATATGACCGTCTAAAAAGTCTGGCCGAAAAAATAAAAATAGTAGAGATCAATCCGCACGAATACTATGGGAAAGGGTATCAGGACGTTGCTTACCGTGTTCCGTCCATCGAAAGAGCCGAGGCGCTACTGCAGTGGAAACCAAAAGTGCCTCTGAAAGAATCATTGCAAAAAATAATGGACTCCCTGTTCAAAACCACCAGCAAATAAATCAGCCACAACGGTCTCCGGAGCTGTCCCGGAGACTGTCGATATCTGAAAACGCAGATTCCGTGCGCCCATTCCTATTTGGAAGGTATTTTTCCACAGCAATTTTTATATCTAAGTCCACTGCCGCACGGACATGGTGCATTTCTCGATACAACAAACAGATCTTGCATTTCTTCTTCGCCGTTGGAAAAAGAGAAATTTTTTCTCCGCCGAGGCTTTTTGGTTTTTACTATTTTTTCTTCCGGTTCTTTTTCGGGAATAATATCAGCCAAGGCTCTTTCTTCTGCGAGGCTCTGCAGAAATGCCATATAATCGGAGCCATCGTCATCTATTCCATTGCCGAGGGAATGGGAAAAATTATCTTTTGCGAACAGTAATTCGTCCAATTCGTTATCTTTTTTAATGCCGGACAGTTCGAACAGCGACAATGTTTTCACGGTTTCTTCTCTTATGGTGTTGCACATTGTTTCGAAGAGGGAGAACGCCTCCTGTTTGTATTCGTTGAGGGGATCGCGCTGTGCGTAGGCTCGGAGATTGATTCCCTGACGGACTCGATCGAGGTTCAGCAGATGTTCCTTCCAATACTGATCGATCATGCGCAGCAGGATACTTTTTTCCATATATCTCATCATGTGTGGGGTGTATGAATTTTCTTTTTCCTGCATTTTTTGGGTTACCTGTTCGAACACAAGATCGACGGCGTTGTCCCGGGACAGGTTTTTTTCTTTTTTCAAGGACACGTCGTTGCCAAAAAATTCCGCAAGTTTTTCGTCGATGACCTGCAGGTCCCAGAATTCGTAGGGGGTATTGTCAGGCACGAAGTCGTAGATTATTTTTTCGATAAGTTCTCGGCGCATTTCGTTGATATCTTCGGAGAAGTCGTTATCCTCGGACATAAGCTCGTATCTTTGGGCATATATGACTTTCCGCTGATCGTTCATCACATCGTCGAACTTCAGCAGATGTTTACGAATGTCATAATTTCGGGCTTCGACTCTTTTTTGAGCTTTTTCCAGTGCCTTATTGACCCACGGATGGGTTATGGCTTCGCCTTCTTCTATGCCGAGTCGCAGCAGCATAGCATCGAGTTTTTCGGCTCCGAAAATGCGCATCAGATCGTCTTCCAGCGATAGGAAGAACTTGGATGCTCCTGGATCTCCTTGGCGTCCGGATCGTCCTCTCAGCTGATTATCGATTCTTCTACTTTCGTGGCGTTCGGTACCGACCACGTATAGGCCTCCGGCATTTTTCACGATTTCGAAATTTTGGGCAATTTCCATTTCTGCTTTTGAGCGAATGAGTTCTATTTGTGTTTCGTCTTCCACGTCGGCTAATTCTCTAGCCAGTCTTGCTTCGAGATTTCCGCCCAATTTTATGTCCGTACCTCGGCCAGCCATGTTGGTGGCGATGGTGACAGCTCCCGGCATGCCGGCGTCGGCGATGATTTGGGCTTCGACGTCGTGGTATCTGGCGTTCAGAACGTTGTGGGGAATTTCTTTCTTTTTCAAAATGGCTGAAATGTGCTCTGACTTTTCGATGCTTACTGTACCAACGAGGACCGGTTGGTTTCGGGCGTTACATTCTCGAATGAGATCCACAATGGCGTTATATTTTTCGTTGGCGGTTCTATAGACCTCGTCGTCCAGATCTTTGCGTGCCACTGCAACGTTGGTGGGAATAACGAGGGTCTCCACCTTATAAATTTCCGACAGCTCCTGCGCTTCGGTTTCTGCAGTTCCAGTCATGCCGGACAGTTTTTTATACATGCGGAAGAAATTTTGGAACGTAATGGACGCCAACGTCTGATTTTCCATTTCCACATTGACTCTTTCTTTAGCTTCGATGGCTTGATGCAGTCCGTCGGAATAGCGACGTCCTTCCATCATTCTGCCGGTAAATTCGTCAATTATGATGACTTTGCCATTTTTCACGATATAGTCTACGTCCCGCTTGAACAGGTGATGCGCCTTTAGAGCCTGATTCGCATGATGTACAATACCTATATTTTGGATATCGTAGAGATTTTTTGTTTGCAGGAGTCCGGCATCGTACAAAAGATTCTCGATGTGCTCGTTTCCGGCTTCCGTGAGGGTCACGCTGCGGTGTTTTTCGTCGATTTCGTAATCTTCTTTAAATAATAGGGGGATAATCGAGTCCACGCGCATGTACAGATCTGCGGAATCCTCGGCGGCGCCGGATATGATCAGTGGAGTGCGCGCTTCGTCGATCAAAATACTGTCCACCTCGTCGACGATGGCGTAGTTAAATGGACGCATCACCAAATCTGAAAGATAAAATTTCATATTATCCCGCAGATAATCGAATCCCAGCTCGTTATTGGTGGCGTAGGTGACGTCACAGGCATACTGCTCTTTTCTATGGGTGTCGCTTAGGCCGTGCACAATAATACCAACGGTCAGTCCAAGAAATTGATAAATTTTTCCCATCCATTCGGCGTCGCGGCGGGCCAAATAATCGTTGACGGTGACCACATGAACGCCTTTTCCTTCCAGAGCATTCAGATAAACAGCCATGGACGCCACCAGCGTTTTTCCTTCACCGGTCTTCATTTCCGCTATCATGCCATGGTGAAGTACCTGCGCTCCAACCATTTGCACATCAAATGGACGCAGGCCCAAAGTTCGCCTAGAAGCTTCCCGAACAACCGCAAACGCTTCCGGAAGAATGTCGTCCAACGTTTCGCCTTCCATTAAACGCCGTTTGAATTCCGTGGTCTTTTCCCGGAGTTGGTCGTCTGACAGAGTCGAAATGGATGCTTCAAATGCATTAATCTTTTCCGTAACTTTCAAATATTTTTTCACAACTCTATCGTTGTGAGAACCAAAAATCGATTTCAAAAAATTCAATAACATCGTCACGCTCCAGTACTGCACACGCAAAATCGCATATGGCAAAAAAATGAATAGACTAAAGTATCATAAAACGTATAATAAACACAACGTCAACATGAAATCAAAAACTGCAATTATTCAGCGAAAAATCCCGAGATTGAAAACAAATCGTTCCTGGTGTTGGTATTTCACTATTTACAGACCGGAGCCATCCCCCATGAAGCTTTTCTGAGGATATCAACTGTCTAATTATCTCATGTTGCATCATTCCAATGTACTCTCTACGATACCATGATAAAAGAAAATCTTCAACAAAACGTAAAAAAAATGAAAATACTGCAATGTTCTGACTGCAGGAAATAAAAAAATGAGGCTGCGCAATTTTTTTTTCTTATGACCGATTTATTCCCGCAAGCTATTTCTACAAATAAACACAAAATCATTAAAATATAGTAAATTTAACTTATGTTTTTTAAAAAAATAAAACGATTTTTTTGTTGACATATTGCAATTTTTATTGTACACTTATCTTGTAACTAAAACAAAAAGGAGAAGTTAAAGATGAAAAAAACGATCTACTGCTTATCAGCTATTCTAGCTGCATCATTTGTGTTATCCGATGGAAATTGTACGAATCCTAAGAAAACACCTTCTAAAGGAGCAGCTCAAACTGATCCACTCTTGC
>JAITAC010000075.1 GCA_031284345.1 Holosporaceae bacterium
TTATTCGTTAATTTTTTGGAGAGTGCATATGGATTTTTCCACCTGATACACCTGAGATACAGATAAAATATCTCTGAAAAAATTTATGTCTGTGCCGGTAAAAAATGTTTGCACATTCAGGCACTTTAGCTCTTCAGCCAATTTTTGTCTGCGATTTTCGTCCAAATGTACCATAAGATCGTCCAGCAATAATATGGGAATACCGCTGCGAGACCTCTGATAAATTCTAAAAACCGCCAGAATTAGCGAAATTAAAAAAGCTTTTTGTTCGCCAGTAGAGCAATTTTCCGCCGTCAGCAATGTTTTTCGATGACAAGCTATCCAGACGGTTTTCAGACCCCCTATTGACGTGGTTTGTCTTTCGGAATCTTCGTGGCGATTTTTTCGAAGTATGTCTGCGATTTCCAGCGCTGCATCTTCTTCGCTATTGCTGTGATATATTTTTTCTATTTCTCCGGAAATATCGACAATCGGCCGCAAAAATTCCGATGGATACAAGTCGAAAATTTCCTGCAGCAATTTTACGAATTCCAGCCGGGATTTGGTAATTTTTACATTTTCTTCGGCGATTTTTTCCTCAAGAATCTGGAGCCAATTCTCATCTTTTCGGTGGAATATCACGTGCAGACGTTCTTTTTGCAGCTCTGTTAATTTTTTCAAGTTGTGCTTGTGTTTTTTATCGTAGCCACTGACGAGGTGATCGAAAAAAGCTCGTCTATCGGAGATGGAATTTATGAAAATATTGTTCATTCCCGGAACAACCCACAGCAGCCATAAATTTTCTTCAAATTTGGAAAGACTCGGGACTCCAGAGTCATCAATGCGCGCCGTTCGTCGACCGTTGGATGGTGTCGTGGACAACAATGTCCTGCAGCCGTTTTTTTCCAGCAGCAGATCTACGTTCCAGGAAGACGATGGACTGCCTATGCTATTTAGATCCGAAATCGGAGCTTTTCTCAATCCTCGATCGGAGGAAAATAACGATATTGCCTCTAAAATATTTGTTTTTCCAGCTCCATTTTCTCCATAAAATACCACAAATTGCGAAGATATTTGCAACGCTAGCATTCTATACGAGCGAAAATTTTTGCAGCCGAGCTTTACAATTGCAGAATCCACGTTGACCTAAATTCTCATGGGCATTACCACAAAAAGAGATTCCGGCTCCGACTCATCGATAATAAGAATCGATGCCAGGGCATCTCTTATGTAGATCTTTAGATTTTCTCCCTGCAGTGCCTGGGCAACGTCCAGCAAATAGTTGGCGTTAAAGCCAGCATTCCAACTGGGACCGGAGTAAATTACGTCCATTTCGTCTCTGCCACTGCCAACTTTGCTATTGGCCACGTGGAAATACAGAGTATTTTTATTGAGTTCCAGTTTTATGGATCTCACTTTATCATCTGAAATAACGGCGACGCGATCGATAATTTCCATAAATCCAGCGCGGTTTACCACAAAAAAATCCGATAGCGTTTCTGGTATAACTCTTTTATATTCCGGAAAATTTCCTTCCACTAGTTTAGATATGAAAATAACATTTTCCACAACAAATTGTATTTGATTGGCATTAATGGTTATTACAACGTCTCCGGTAAACGTATCCAGCATTTTTTTTATTTCGAATATGGTTTTTTTCGAAATTATTATTCCCTGCAGACATTCTTCGAAATCAATATCGATCTGTGACACGGACAAACGATGACCATCGGTGGAAGCAGCTTTCAATTTCGATTCTTCTTTATGAAAATAAATACCGTTCAAATTATGTCTATTTTCTTCGGGAGATATGGAAAATTTCGTACGGCTAATGAGTTTGTTCAAATCAGACGCTTTCACCGTAAAATTGCAGTTGTTCTTGAGAATAGATATCTGGGGAAAGTCAGCACTACTCAAAGTAGATAGCTCAAATTTTGATTTGCCCACCGTCACCAGCAATTTTTGTCCCTTATCGATCAGCGAAAACTCCAGAGTAGAATTGTCTGGTGATTTTTTCACAATGTCATTCAGGGTGATCGCCGGAACCGCAACCATGCCGAAGGTATCAACTTCAGCCGGCACAAGTTCCAGTATGGAATGATCAAGATCCGTCGCCTTCAGTTGCAGACCCGAGTCACTGAACTCCAGTAAAACGTGCGACAGTATCGGAACAACAGACTTCCTATCCGCTACGCTCACGGTTCTCATGACTGCCGGCAATATGTCTTTTTTCGTGACCTTTGCTCTCATTTGTACATCTCCAAAACATAATCCATAGAAAATTCAAATCATAATACAAAATAATACTAAACGTCACGTAAAACAATACATGCCTGCGAATCATAAGATGAAGATTATGTTTGCAATGCCAATTCCTAATGAAATAAAGCCATCACCGTTTTTCTAACCGAGATTCGGTGGCTGGGGTGGTAGGATTCGAACCCACGAGTGGCGGGACCAAAACCCGCTGCCTTACCTCTTGGCTACACCCCAAAAGAACTGTAACAGTAATTATAGCAAGGGTTTTATGCTACACTAGGATCAGTATAATTTCTAGTGGCTAACATACAATTTCGCACAAAAAAATATTTGATTTGCTAGAGCCAGTCGTCCAATCATCCCGCTTGTGCCGGTTGGAATTTAGTCTGGTAGTTGATGTATAATTTTGAGCCTCGAAAGTCATTTGATTTTTTTTCCGAATACATTTTTATGTTTTTAGCGCTCTCCTACCAAAAAAACAATTGACATTCTAAGAATATCATTTAACATCTATGCGTCTATAATATTATGAGAAAAGGAATATTAATGAGCAAACGTATCGCTGCAAAGCATAAGATAGATAGAAGATTGGGTGTTAATCTGTGGGGACGTTCCAAGAGTCCTCTAAATGAGAGAAATTATGCTCCTGGTCAGCACGGGAGTAACAAAAAAAAGCCTACAGACTACGGTGTTCAGCTGTTGGCCAAACAAAAACTTAAGGGCTATTATGGAAACCTAACCGAAAGACAATTCCGCAGAGTTTTCCAAAAAGCTTCTCAGATGCGCGGTGATACCAGCCAAAATATCATTGGGCTTTTGGAAAGTCGCCTGGACGCTGTTGTTTACCGTATGAAATTTGCAACCACAGTGTTCGGGGCAAGACAGCTCGTGAGTCATGGTCATGTCACCGTAAACGGTCGCGCCGTAAACATTGCTTCCTTTAACGTACGGGAAGGAGACGTCGTTGAAATAAGACAGAAATCCAAGGGAAATACGGTCATTCTAGAGGCCATACACTCCGGAGAAAGAGATACGCCTTCTTATATGGAGGTCGACCACAAGGCCCTCAAAGGAACCTATTTGCGTATTCCGAAATTGGAAGATATCCCGTATCCGGTGGTTATGGAGCCAAATATAGTAATCGAGTTCTACTCGAGATAGGCCTCTTGACGCTTTTGCAGTTTTGCCGAAATAGCTCAGTTGGTAGAGCGTTCGATTCGTAATCGATAGGTCGGGAGTTCGACTCTCCCTTTCGGCACCATCTGAAATTTCAGGAAAAATTGGCGAAATAAATTAATAATTTTTTAGAGTATTTTTGGTAGTATGATATGGATATTTTTTTATCGGGCCTGATACGACGCCTGATACGGCGCCTGAAACGGCGAAGTGAAAAAGTGCCGCCGGCCGAGCCGACGGCGAGCGTAGATTTATTTTGTTGTGAGTTTACTCATGAATTCTGCGAAAACACTAGCAATCTCTGAGCCATTTTCTTCTATATCTTCA
>JAITAC010000019.1 GCA_031284345.1 Holosporaceae bacterium
TCCAGTTCCCTTTTTCAGCCTAACCTAAGTGCATATCGTTCGATTGGACACTCCGTATCTTGTTCCTGCCTCTTTGTATTTCCCCCCGGATTCAACATAGCTAATTACCCTTTCCCTTAAATCTTCGCATAGGCATTCATAATTAATCCACATATTACAGCCTAGACTATATCCTAACATCCTAATACATAAAACGAATGTACATAGTAAAATGTGTATAGCACATCTATAGGTGTTAAGCTCTCCGAGGAGGAGAGGGATTACTCGCATAAGTTTACAGGACATAAAATTCGTTCTTTCATCGTGAAAATATGATATAACAATCCGCATGAGATTTTAAGCCGCCGTGGCTCAGTGGTAGAGCGCATCCTTGGTAAGGATGAAGTCGTGAGTCCGATTCTCACCGGCGGCACCAGGACACCACCGCCCAAACACAGAAATTTTCTGTAGTAAGTATGGATGGGTTAATGCCCTCTTCTCCAGGCGATAGTGTTGATACGGTTTCGACAGCGGAAATGCTTCAATTGGAGGCTTTTGCCGAGGGATGAAAAATACGAGGATATATCTCGGAGTTGGTTTGAAAATTGGGAACAATTATCCGCTTTTTGGAGTTATTCACCTGAAAATCGAAGATTAATTTATACTACGAATCCGATCGAGTCTTTCTACTGCTGTTTGCAGAAGGTCACCGGAAACAAGCCGACTTTTCCATCGGAAGACGCTTCTGTAAAGGGTCTTTTTTCTTGGGATCAGGAATTTGGAGAAAGAGCGGGTTGTTAAAATCCGTAATTGGGGGCACGCTCGCAGCTCACGAGCCTGTTCGCTGAAAAACTGACCGGAAAAGGTGTACGAGCAATGGCGCCTTGGCACTATACTTTAAGTTGTCTATGCTATTTTGCCAAGTGCACCGAGCTGATTCAATTCCCGAGGAAAAAGCCGGTTCTTCCCTGTGTTCCCAGGGGGTCGGCCACATTTCAACCGATTTGTATTCTTCATTCTTCTGTATCCGAGAGAATTAGTCAGGTGGCATCCAACAAACATGTAGCGTTCACTTTCGTCCTCTCATTTTATCCGTGTTTTTTTTCCTCCGTTCCAGTAACTCTCGGTTCAGGTTCAGTTCGTTCCTTTTCATGAGCTTTCCGCTAAGCTTTTTTCTTTACTTTGTATATCTTTTGGCCGGTGAGTAGCCACTATTCGTTCGCATGTTTCTCAGTTGCTAGTTTTTTTGCTCCGGCGCTCTACGTATCCGTTTTTCTTTCTGATCATCTTTGTTTTTATTTTCTTCTATCTGCTATTTTTCAGTCCCGTACTCCGGCACCATGATGTTGGTGTATTTTTCTCGCTAGCCATTTTTTGATTCGTCTGATTTTATCCTTTATTCCTACTCAAGAGTATCAGTTTTTTTAGGTAGTTCCGAGATTTCTTGTCAATTCTCCTATCAGTTCTATTGTTGATGCTAATTTATTCGGGTCGAATTTTTCCTGCAGTTTTTGTAGATCCTGCTGTATTGTTGTTAATTCTTGTTTGATCGTCAGTTTATGGGCCGTTGTTTCCTTTTCAAATATTGCTAGCAACTGTGCGTGAGCCAAGTTGAAGCGCTCATTCGCTTTCAGTTTTTCTGCTCTCAAACGCGCTGCTTCCGCTGTTTTTTCGGCTAATGTTTCTCTAGTTTCTGCCAGGGCATTTTGGTGCCCTTCTAATTCTTTCTGCTGTTGGTCCAGCTTCGATTTCGCTTCGAGCACTGCGGTTTTGTGTTGTTCTAATAGTTCCCGAGTTTGGTCATGCACTGCGTTTAGTTCAGTATGCCGTTTATTTATCTCGATCAGTTCTGTTTTTTTCTGTTCCAATTCATTCTGTGCCTCAGCTAGCTGAGCCTTGAGTTCATTTATGTCCTTTTTTTGCGCTTCTAGAGCGTCATTCAATCGTTTCGTATTGTCTTCAATCTCCTTCATTTTGTTTTCGAGTTCTACTTTGTTGTTTGTTAGTGTATCGATTTGCTTCTCTCGTTCTGCTCTCTGCATGTTCAGTTCGCCGATTTGTCGCTCCATTTCCTTTATTTGTTTTTTCTGTTCCTCCAGCTGTGTTTCGTGCGTTTCCTTAAGTCTTAGGTGTTCTGTCGTGGCTGTCGTGTGTGCCGAGATTTGTTTATCCAGGTTACTTTTATGTTCGTTCACTCTTGCTATTGTTTCTTTTAGTTGTGCTTCGAGCCTCTTAATTTGCTCGCCCCGATCTATCCAATCGGCAGCAGCTCTGTCTCTTGCATTAATTAGTTCCTCTCGTTCTGCTTCTAAGTTTGCGATATACGCCTGTGCCTCTTTTCTCTTATTGTCTGCGATTTTTATTCCATTCTGCATCTCTTCTACATTTCTTTTGAGTCTATTTAGCGTTTCACTCTCAGTCCCTTCTGCTCTTCTTGAGTCATCTGTGCCGTCCGCTACGCCGTCCTCCGGCACTTGTAGGCTACTAGATTCATGCGGTAACGGTGTATATGTCTGACTAGAAGCTTGCACCAGGTTCGTCGGTATTACAGAAATAGCCGCTGCGAAAACCATTTCAATACTTTTCTTCATTTTATCCTCTTTTGGTAGTTTAAATCATTATGCAAAAATATATTGCATAATAGTAAAATAAATGTTAATTTTTCAACCATATAAAAAATATTCTTGAAGCAAAAAAAAAGAAATAACTATAGGGTAAAACTTATTGACACAGCATATTAACGATATATTTCTTGAATCTTTAATTCTGTTATGTTAATAAACACACGATCTAGGAATGGATGTTGATATGAATGCGCTGCAAAGTTTTGAAAAAAAAGAATGTGAAAAATTGTTGATGAATAAGTCTATTCCGGAATTTGTTGCGGGAGATATGCTAAAAATCGCTGTGAAAGTTCTGGAGGGTGAAAAAGAGCGTACACAGTTTTTTGAGGGTGTGTGCATCGGCCGTCGCTCTCGAGGAATGGGATCTTCGCTAACTGTGCGAAAAATGTCCTTCGGAGAAGGTGTAGAGCGCGTTTTCCCGTTATACTCGCCAAATATAACAATAGAGGTAGTTCGCCGAGGGGTCGTTCGACGGGCAAAGCTCTACTATCTGCGCGGACGGTTGGGGAAAGCGGCTAGGATATCCGAGCGTAAAGCTTTTAATAGATCGGCTGATCCGGAACAGAGTCAGAAAATGTGAAATATTAAGCTGCAAAATTGAATAAGGAACAGATCGGATATGAACATTCGTTTGCCATTACACCATCCGTTCTCGAATAATAACACGATAGCCTTCTTGGTATGTAGCTATTTTAAATCCGGCATCATCTAACATTCGTAGAAGGCTGAATCGCATGATGTTTTTGTGATTAAGCTCCGTACACTCATTTAAATCCGGAACGGCTACGCTTTTCCCGCTGTACGTTGCAACGATTTCGCGGGAATCATCGTCTATTTTTATGGTAAACATACCGCCTGTATGCAAAATTTCATGAGCGAGAATGGCATTATACATGATAATTTTACCAGCAATGCTGGGTATATTTTCAAAATCCGATTGAAGCTCGAACAATATGCTATATTTTTCCAGAAAATTCGCGACCAATTGCTGTAGAGAGGAACGCGAATAGCAAAAAGTGCTGGATTTCAGGGAATAGAGTTCTCGCATAAACTTTAGAATAGCATTAGCTTTATTGACGCTTTCTCTTACACAATTTAGCAGAGCTTCATCCTTTGTTGCATCATAAGCTTCCATACCAAGACCTATGGCATTGAGTGGGGTAATCAAATCATGGCAGACTCGCGCGATCAAAGCATTTTCGACTCGCATCGCCCCTTATCCTTTCTCCACTGTTTCATATTGTAACAATCCTGCGGACAATAAAAAAAATATAAAGTTTTGCACTGGCTACGGTTATCAGGACGATTTCGGTGAAGTTATATCCTCAATGTACGCCATCTTTTCCTCCAGCGCAGCTTCCGCGAAATCTTGCGCGTAGATAGTTCTCGCCTTCGCCATATTTCCGGAGAGACCGTAGCATAGTGCCAAGTTGCTGCGATTAGCAACGGTTGCATTCGGCAATGCACAGGCGTTTTCCAAATAAAATATCGCTTCGTCATATTTATTGCAAAGCATTAGTGATAGCCCCATATTATTGTAAGCATCTATGTAATTCGGGTCTTTGACAATTACCTGCTTATATAGGTTCTGTGCTCGTTCGTGCTCCCCTCGACCATCGTATATTGCCCCTAAAGCATTTTGAGTGTCGACAGATGTCCATTTTAAAAATTCCTTTTCTGCAAGCTCTTCTTCCCCAGCTAGTAAATTAATCTTACCACGTAGATATGAAGCCTTTGCTGAATCTCCTCCTTTTTCTACGGCTTTTTTGATGTATTCGGATGCGGCGTCCAAGATCTTTAGATCAATATAGGCTTCAGCCATGCCCAGAAGTGCGGTCGTGTTATCAGAGTCTAGCGTGAGAGCTTTGGTATAGCATTTCAGTGCCACTTCGGGATTACCACTTAGTCTCGCCTTTTGACCTATGCGAATCAGCGAGTCTATCTCTCCACCATGATTTCCTGCACAACCGGCCATTAGCATGCTTATTGCAAATAATTTCCCTAAAGCTTTCATTATGCCCTACCTACCGCTTCCTCTCTTCCGATTTTCCGGAATGGCTTTTCTATAAATCTATAAACTAGCTCCGTCACCACAAACAAGGCTACGATGAATATCAGAAATTGGCAGCGATAAAATTCATACTCGGAAAACGCTTCTTTCGAAAAATATATGGAATTCGTATAATAAACTACTATATTTGCTATGGTTAATTGCACTGTGTAAAAGGAAAAAGATCTATTTCCGAGAAAATTAAATATTTTGCAGAGCAGTGGAATTTTAAAACTTTCTCGGGCAAATACAGCCAGCGCGACTAGCAGCACAGACGCGGAACTAACAACGGTGGCGGAATAGAACTCACTGTCTGATGCGTTTGGATAAAACCATACTAATAGCGCTAGCGTCGCTGCAGTCAGCTTCAACAGCTTGGATTCAGCTGCTGGTGCCTTCCCCCTATATAGAAATGCCAGAAAGGATCCCAAAAACAGTTCGGCCAAATTATTGTATGTATAATAATACCTAAAACCATATTGCGCTCGCAGGACCGGGAGTATTAAATACATAAACAAGAGGCCGAGAGTCAATGACACAACGGCGCGAGCATTGTCATTTTTACATGCCAGCAATATTAGTGGCCAAAAAATATAAAATTGCGCTTCCACCGCCAGCGTCCAAAACGGCCCTGGTCCACAAAAATGGATTCTTTCTGTCCCACAGAACAGTTCCATCGCACTGTTATATACGCCAAAAAATATTTCTGCCGGCGTTCGCAAAAAAATAATGCCCCAGGCTGAATCATCTTCGGTAAAACCCAAAAATATCCCTAGTGCGATCAGCACAAAAAATACGACGGGGAATATTCTATAAAATCGTTTTTTATAAAATGAGAAAAGCAGATCTTTTGCGGAAAATAATCTATCCAAAAAAGTACCATCCCGCATTAAATTAAGCTTATCTCTGAGCGATAATGTAACAACAAATCCAGAAATGGCAAAAAATAAGCGCACACCTCCAGTACCGTTCAGGAGATACTGTGGAATAATTTCGTACGTGTAGCGCAGTGGACAAATCCAAGCAAGATGCTGAATCAAAACCAAGATGCAGGCAAAGCCTCGTAATCTTTCTATGTCTTCGAAAAAATCTGTCTTCATAATTATCTCCCCATGGTGAACATTGTCTTTCCAAGCCCATTCTTTTTTATTTTTTTGAAAAAAATGAGAGAATTTTCATATTGTTTGATTAATTTATTTACATCCGGGACAGTAGTTCCGGATCCAACTGCAATTCTTCTTCTTCTGGATCCGTTTAATAGCTTGTAATTCCTTTTTTCTTTTATAGTCATTGATTTAATAATAGCTAGATTTTTTACAATAGTTTTATCCGACACGTTCCTAGAATCCATCATCTGCTCCAGTTGCTTACTCTGGGGAAGCATTTTTAGAATCGTTTTAAGTCCTCCCAGCTTGGACATTTTCTCCATTTGCAGAGCAAGATCATCGAATGTAAAAGAACCTGACTGAAGCTTTTTCATGGCTTCATCCGTTTCTTCCTTCGTGAAACTTTCCTGTGCTTTCTCCACAAGGGAAATGATATCTCCCATACCTAAAAGTCTGCTGGCAATTCTTTCTGCGTCGAAAAATTCGATATCATCCAGCTGTTCTCCGGTACATAAAAACTTTATCTCGCAACCGGTTATCGCTCGGAGTGATAATGCGACACCGCCGCGGGCGTCGCCATCAACCCTGGTTAAGATTATGCCTGAAATTGGAACAGTTTCCCTAAATTTCCTCGCAATATTCAGCGCATCCTGCCCCGTCATGATGTCTACGACAAGAAATATTTCATGAGGATTGATGGCTTCCTGAATTTGCTGAAGCTCATTCATTTTTAATTCATCGATGTGGAGACGACCTGCAGTATCCATAATCAAAATATCAGCATTTTCATTTTTGGTAGTTTCAATAGCAGATTCACATATCTGACTTATACTTTCTTTCGTTGGTGCGAAAATCACACCGTCAATTTTGCGGGTAAGGACTCGCAATTGCTCTACTGCCGCAGGTCGATAGATATCCGCCGATGCCGTTACAATTTTTTTATCCTTTTTCGAAAAAAATCTGGCTAATTTCCCAACTGTTGTCGTCTTTCCTGCCCCCTGCAAACCTAATATCATGATTTTGTGAGGTCTTCTACTAATTTCAGGTGGTGCAGATCTACCCAACAATTCGATAAGATGATCATGAACTATCTTAGTCATCATCTGTCCGGGCGATATCGACCTAATTACGCTTTGTCCAATTGCTTTTTCCTTTACATCGCCAATGAACTTTCGGGCAACCTCCAGGGAGACATCTGCTTCCAGAAGAGCAACTCGAATTTCGCGCAGAGCAGCATCCACATCGGATTCTTTCAAAATCCCACTTTTATATAATTTTTCGAAAATGCTTGAAATTTTATTAGAAAAGGAGTCGAACACTCGTCTATCTCTCCACAACAGCTGAGAATACAGTCATATCAAACGTTGCCACAACACATACTCCATATAGATAGTAAGTCTCTTCCCGACGAATTTATTACTCTGTTATCTCATTTTTAGATTTAAATTATTCGCTAATTTCTCTTTTTCATCTATTGGAGACGAATTACCAACCTCTAATGAGGCTACGTCCGCGCTGTTATACGGATTATAAGTATCCTCTTCTGGCATATCCTCTATATCATCATCAAAGTCCTCCTCTGGAGTAAGAGTCCTAAAACTTTTGATGACGTTTTCTTTCAGAGTATCTACGGAAACAGACTGCGCTGCAATCTCTCGAAGTGCAATAACCGGCTTTTTTTCATCCTTGTTACCTAGAGTTGTTACTTCCCCATTAAAGATTTGCCGTGCACGTCGCGCTGCTAAAATAACTAGATCAAATCTGTTTGCTACAACATTCTCGCAATCCTCTGTAGTTATACGAGCCATAACAATTCCCTCTAGCTACTGGGGAGCAAGATACTATATTTTATATAACAATACAACTTGATATAATAATATAATGAGTTTTTTCGGAAAGAAATTGCTGAAATAAAGCGAGATTTTGTCAAATGAATTGAGTTTAAACTGTAAAGATCGATGGCAGGGAAGAACCACTTGAGATATTGAATAGCTCCATCATTGCCCAAACCATCGCATCCATTCTATCTGGAGATTTACTCTTGGGTTCGTAAGTTGCCATTTGCACTTCCAATTTTTGGAATTGACGAGCATGAAATATTATTTTTTTTTGATATAGAATAACGATAGGCTCAGCTCTTGCTATTTTTGATGTATGAGCGTAAACGGTTTTCAATTTAATTAAATTATCAAAGGACCGCAATAAATTAATAAGAAGGTCACCACCAGCATTGCTTTCTATCACAATAAACTTAGCGTAATATTTATGATAAGCGTCTACTGCCCTTTTGGCCCAAATTTCTGGTGGTGCTGAAATACTTAAATCATCCAGAACATACCCTTTGCCGAACCCATCTCTACCGGCAACTATTATACCAGTTTCATCACTACCTGCACCGGAAGTCAGAGCCGGATCAATACCGATTACGACATTTTCAAGAAAATGCGGCGGAGTTTTATAGCAATTTTCTATATCCTCCCACGACCAGAGAGTATTAGATCTATCCTCTATGACTTCGGCATAGATTTCTTGCGACTCTAGACGAGTGCCCTTAAGATATTCCAATTGCTTTAGGAAAGTTTTAGATAAATTACTTATATTTTCGAGTGAAGTGCCATGTACTGTAATGACATCGTCTCTAACCATCAAATCTTTTATAAATTGAATTGGTCTTGGAGTAGTTGTGAGGATGGTTTTGGGAGTTTCTCCTAAACGCAGAGAGAAAGACAGTTGCTCAAATGTTTCCTTTGGATGCTGAAATTTTGCAAATTCATCAATCCATGCAGCATCAAATTGTGGACCCCGCAACTGCTCGTATTTTTCAGCTCCGTAAAGCGTTGCTATGGCGCCGTTCGGCCACTGCAAAAGACGACGGGAAGGAAAAAATTTCAATTTCTCCTTCTCATCTGAAATAGAGAGCAATCCACTTTCGCCCTCCACCATAATCTGCCGAGCCTCCTGTATGGTATTGGCAATCAGCGCTATCCTTCTATATCGGTTAGAGGTAGCCCACTTTCTTATGGCTTCGGCAGCAGATCGCGTTTTTCCGAATCCTCGACCCGCTAGTATCAGCCAGATATTCCAATCTCCTGGCGGCACAATTTGGTTGGGACGAGCTATTTCCTCCCACGAAACTTTTTTCATATTTCCCTTTATATTTAATAAAAAATTATTTTCTTTTTGAAATCATTAGGAGCAATAAATGATGTGTATTGATAAAATTATTTGGAGATCAAAATGGCCGGCGAAAATATTGAGCTGGAAGAAACTCTAGCTAAAAATGACGAACTATGGCAAAAAAGGATGCTGCTTTTTGCTATGGTGGTAATTATTATTCTTCTGGGACTATATTAACGTTAAAAACGGACCTAATTATGATAGATAAAATTGGTGGGCGCCAGAGTGTTCGAACCTCTGAC
>JAITAC010000065.1 GCA_031284345.1 Holosporaceae bacterium
CGAAGAGGAATCCATACTCGTTCAAGAAGATCAAGAGCTGCACTCCAGAGAAGAAAATACTTCCACGGATCCCTCCCAAGAAACCGATGGTTGCCCAAATGGCGTTCCTATTGTAAAAAAAGGAGCCATCGAAGATCTTCAAAATGATCCGGAGCTGGCCCCAGAAAAAGAACAGGATCCCTCCCAAGCAGAACAGGAGCCCTCCCAAGAAGCCGTCACCAACCGTTGTTGCGAAAGCTCACCCGAAGAAGCAAACAATCATCGTTCCTGCATATCCTGTGATACCAGATGCTCCCCGGATGTCATCGGAGAAACGTGGTCAATATCATACCCCTCAGCAGCCTCCTGAAGTGAAGGCTGGGCAGCCTCCGGTGATTGTTCAAATAACTCAGCGGTTGCCGGAAAAGAAAAACGCCGTTCTTTGTCAACTAATTAAATGCTCCGTGGATGTGACCTAATAACATCCATGGGCATATGGGGCTCCAGCGTAACGAGAATATTGCGTTATAGTTCTGTTACAAATAACGTTATTCTCTACTGGTATTGTGCTTCTGACTAATATATATTGAGACTGTTGATATTAGAGTTATATTATTTTTGGGGAGAGTTATATGGCAGACGAAAATAGAAATGAGCAATTTTTGGGTATTGTGTCCCAGTACACGAAGGATTTATCATTTGAGAGCATAAATCCCATGTCTCATTTTCGTGGGATCGAAGAGCAGCCGCAGATCGATGTGCAGCTCAAAGTAAATGTAGAAAAAGACAGCAAAAACTTCGGTGAACAGAATGCATACAAGGTATCCCTCATAGTAAACATAAATGCAAAACTAAATGAACCAATGTTCATTCTGGATCTAATCTACACGGGAGAATTTGTTATAGGAAAATTCCCCGAAGAGATGATGGAGGCAATATTATATGTGGAATGTCCGCGTTTATTGTTTCCGTTTGTAAGATGTATCGTTGCGAACACTGTCAGCGAAGGCGGGTTCCCGGCAGTATTTTTGTATCCGATAAATTTCATAGAGCTCTACCAGGAGCAGAGAGGAGCGCTCAACAAGACGCTGCAGTAAATGAAAAAATTAGCAGTATTAGTGGATGGATCCAGTTTCATTTATCGTGCATTTTTTGCGCTTCCGCAGCTTACCACAAAAGATGGAAAAGCTGTGGGAGCTATCTATGGTTTCTGTTCCACGCTGATTTCACTGCTGGAGACTCACCGGTCAGATTTTTTCTGCGTTGTGCTGGATTCCGGCAGAGCAACCTTCCGCTCGGAACTGTTCCCGGAATATAAGGCGAATAGAGCCGCGACCCCGGAAGAACTAAAAGAACAATTTCCTCTGCTAAAAAATGCCTGTCACGCCTTCGGTGTGCCAACAGTGGAAAAAATAGGATTCGAAGCAGATGATCTCATGGCAACCTGCGCCCAAAAATTTGTGAACGAAGGCGTCGATGTACGAATAATTTCCTCCGATAAAGATCTAATGCAGCTAATAAACGAGCATATCTCTATGTTTGATCCCATTAAATCCAAGGTGATCAAATCCAACGATGTTTTCGAGAAATACGGCGTCTACCCAGAACAAATGGTGCATTTCCAAGCGCTCGTCGGAGATACTTCGGATAATATCCCGGGAATTAAAGGCATAGGACCGGTAACCGCAGCTAAATTGCTCCAAACCTATAAAACACTGGATGGCATCTACGACCACATTAACGATATCCAACCTCCTAAATTAAAAGAAAAGCTAACCAATGGAAAAAATGATTTGAATCTGTCTCTGAAGCTCGTTACTCTGGAAAAAAACGTGGCACTGAACGATAACTTTCTCAATTTTTTGGTCTCCCACAACCCAAATGCCGCTGTGCATTTTTTGAGCTCACTCGATTTCACAAATTTAGTGAAGCGAGTGCAAAAAAAATCTGTCCAGGAAAAAATAAAAGAACGAACCATAAAAAAAATTTCCAGCATAGGGGAATTGAAAAATTTTTTTGAGCTCAGTACCCAACAGAAAATTAGTTTTTTTTGCAGCTCCTGCTCCAATGGAAGCGGAGTTTTGGCTCTGTGCGATGGCTTTTCCGTTGGTAGTTGCGTTTTCTCCATCACCAATGGGGCGGATCTCTTCAACCAGAATCTCGGCTTGGATTACTTCGACGTCTGTGCCACCGTCAAGCCCTACTTCGAAAATCCCCAAATTACGAAAATTAGCGTTGGCGGCGGATTGAAATATTTTCGCTCCATAGATTTCGCTTCCTACGACGATATTTCTCTGATGTCCTACCTGCTTCAGGGCCCGGTGGGGAATCGCATCAGAGATATTTTTCGCGTTGCGGACGATGCAATGGCGGCGTTGACGCTGGAAAATATATGCGAACCAGACCAAATCTGTAAGATCTCCGAAATGATATTCGACGCCTCCGAAGACATGCACGACGAACTAACCCGCAATAATCTATTGGATATCTATGAAAAACTCGACGTCCCCATGATTAATATATTAAAAAATATGGAAGAAAAAGGCGTTAGAGTGTCGTCGGCTAAATTAAATCAGCTGGCTGATATTTTTTCGAAAAAAATAAAAGAACTGGAACAAAAAATATTTGCCGCCGTTGGATACGAATTTAAAATAGGATCCGCCAAGCAATTGGCCGAAGCACTTTTCGAAAAGCTCAATATTCCCCATTCGTCCAAAAAAACGACGCTGGATCAAGAATCTCTGGAGGAGCTCTCGATTCACAGCGATGTGCCGGAGTTGGTAATCGAATGGCGCAGTTTTTCGAAATTATTATCCAGTTATACGCATTCTCTCTGCAAATTAATTAATCCGAAGACCGGTCGATTGCATACGACCTTCAGCATGACCTCCACCAGTACCGGAAGATTATCGTCGGCGCATCCGAATTTGCAGAATATTCCAGCTCGTAGCGAAGTCGGAAGACTCATAAAAAGCGCTTTCGTCAGTGAAGAAGGACATAAATTGCTGTCCTTCGACTATTCCCAAATAGAACTACACGTGCTGGCTCATGTGGCCAATATAAAATTTTTGCGGGAGGCCATTATAGCGCGTCAGGATATGCACGCCTCAACTGCAGCCGGAATTTTCAACGTTCCCATCGGTAACGTAACCAAAGAAATGCGATCCCATGCCAAGACTATTAATTTCGCCCTACTCTATGGGATGTCTTCTTTTAGACTGTCCAAGACTTTAGGAGTATCCAAAACCCAAGCAAATGAGTACATCAAAAATTATTTCGAGCGCTTTCCGGAATTTAATATTTTCAAAGAAGAAACTCTTGCCTATGCAAGAAAATATGGTCACGTGCGGACTATTCTTGGACGAAAATGCTACATAAAAGACATAAATTCCAAAAATTTCCAGTTGCGGCACTTTAGTGAAAGACAAGCTGTAAATGCAGTCATACAGGGCAGCGCCGCCGACATTGTAAAAACCGCCATGATAAATTTGAGTCCGCTATTGAAGTCGATCCATTCGTCAATGCTGCTGCAAATACATGATGAATTAATCTTCGAAACAGAAAATAATTTCGTTGAGCAGGCCGCCGAAATCATAAAAAATATTATGGAAGCGGCGGGAAATTTATCTGTCCCACTCTATGTGAACATGAAGATCGGAGATTGTTTATCCGCTCCTGCAAACTTGAATAGCAACATGGATATAAAGTAATAAAAAAAGGTTCAAGACTAGATTAGAGGGGAAATTTTCTTAGCCTATTTAATAACAATTTATATATATTTCCTTGTCTATGATTAAGACGCCATTCTGCATTTTAACTATCGAAATGATACCAGATCCCATTTTGAATTATCCAAATTTCTTCTGGGATGAATTTTGTACCAGTCGCTGCCCAGTCGGCAATGGCAAATCAGAGATGGGATTTGGTATTACTAATTTTTTGAAACGAGTGGCAGATGACCTCACTTACATGCTGCACAAAAAAGCTTTTATACCAAATCCCATTTTGGATTATCCAAATTTCTTCTGGGATGAACTTTGTACCAGTCGCTGCCCAGTCGGCAATGGCAAATCAGAGATGGGATCTGGTATTATCACTCTACGGATTCTGGAACGTTCTGATTCGAAAGCTTATTTCACATATTTCCAATCCAGAGTTGTGCGCCGGCACCTTTTCCACAAAGTACCATGATATCAAAAAATTGTAAAATTTCCGTTAACGGCGAAAAAAATTTTATAAATTAACGAATTTTTAAGACATTTTTGCTACCATGATATGCGTGGGAATCCGTGCCCCGCCGCCAAGGGAGGGAGCATGATATGCATTAGAATCTGTGCCGCGTGCCGCATGGGAGGGAGCATGATATGCATTAGAATCTGTGCCACGTGCCGCATGGGAGGGACCATGATAT
>JAITAC010000111.1 GCA_031284345.1 Holosporaceae bacterium
CAATTTTTTGATATTATACCAAATCCCACTATTAAATAGCGATATAGTCTTGCAAGGATTTGCCGATAATGTTATGATAAGCAGTAGTTTATGTTGTGGTGACAATGTCGAGGAAATCGTTATTATTGAGTCAAGAATTAGCAGAAGCCGCGAAGTTGGAACCGTCCATTCAAATTTGAATGGACGCTCTAGATATCTTCATCAACTCCTTACAAAATTCGACAATTGCGCAACTATGTAAAAATAATTATTTGGATATTTAACAATGGGATTTGATATTATACCAGATCCCATTTTGAATTATCCAAACAATTTGCGGAATGCGTGCTGTATCAGTCGCTGTCCAGTCGACAATGGCAAATCAGAGATGGGATTTGGTATTATACCATTCTGCATTTTAACTATCGAAATGATATGTTGATTTTTAAGTCCTGCAGGCGTTTTTTTCGATAATTAAAAATGATGTTTGGTATTATGCAAGCTGGTGGAAGAGGTGCGGCGCGTCGCCGGAATTTTTAAACTCAGTCAAAAAACCCATAAAAAAACAAAAATATACTTCAAAATCAGGGGAGATAAAATCCGTCCGGTGGCAAGTAATTTTACGTTATGGCGATTATCGCCCGCAGCTTGGTCAGTCATATTCGTAGAATCCTCTTTTGGTTTTTTTCCCGAGTCTCCCGTGGAGCACATAATTTTCCAGCAGCGGACATGGCTGAAATCGCTCTTCTCCCAGTTCTTTTTGGAGGGTTTTCATGATGGCGAACACCGTATCCAGGCCAATTAAATCTGCCAGTGCCAGCGGCCCAATTGGATGATTTGCCCCAAGCTTGAGCGCCGTGTCTATTTGCTCCACCGTTGATATTCCTTCGTAGAGAGCACATATGGCTTCATTAATCATGGGGATGAGAATTCGATTCAAAACGAATCCCGGAGCATTTTTAGTGGTTATGGGAATTTTTTCGATGGTCTGAGCCAATCTCCGAAAAAAATTATAGGTGGAGTCGCTGGTGCAAAGTCCGCGTACGACTTCGACAAGAGCCATTAGCGGCGGCGGATTCATAAAGTGAAAACCAATAAATTTTTCCGGCCAAGGTACCATGCGGGACAGCGCCGTTATGGAATAGGACGACGTATTGGTGGCTACGTAGGATGTCGGCTGCAGTATTTTTGATAATTTTTGAAAAACAGAAGTTTTTATGGAAAAATCTTCAAATGCCGATTCGATGAATATGTGCGAATTTTTGAGATCATTTATATCCAAATAATGGGATATGCGTTTTTGTATTTTATCAGCAGGTTCCTTCAGCAAATTTTTTGATTCCAATTTTTTCAGGGAATCCATGATTTTATTTGAAGAATTTTTTAGTATATCTGCGGAAATATCATGAATTTTGACCAAAAAACCGGCGGACGCAAATACCTGACCTATGCCGGATCCCATTTGTCCAGCTCCTATTACTGCGATTATTGTATTTTTACTCATATTTTGCCGTCAAAAAATTAAAATGCCCCACACATATTATATATTAGTATTGTGGCTGCGGTTGAAACAAGTGGAATCAGCAGACACACTACAAATATATCTTTGTAGGAATCTTTGTGGGTAAGTCCGCAGATGGCCAGCAGCGTTATTATGGCTCCGTTGTGAGGCAATGCGTGCAGTGTACTGCAGGAAAGAGCGATGATGCGATGCAGTGCCTCTGGATTTATATGAGTCTGCTGAGCCATTTCCATGAGCTTGGTTCCCATCATCTGCAGTGAAATACTGAGTCCTCCGGAAGCGGATCCGGTTACGGCAGATAGCATTCCGGTAACAACTGATCCCGAGATGATGGGATTTCCCGACGATAGTGACAGTATCCAGTCTTTAATTATGGTAAATCCCGGCAGACAATTGATTACGGCGCCATAGCCAACAACGGAGGCGGTGTTAAATATCGGAGATAATGAGTCCGTCGCGCCCATATTCAAACACGTGATTGCGCTGATGCGTTTGTAGTGGTATCCCAAAAGAAACACCACGGCGGAAAATACCGCAACAATGACGGACCAATTGCTGGCGACGGTTTTTATGTTAGTGGATCCGTACTTTTCCTGCTGCAAATACGAGGTATCCAGTTGAGGAAATATGTGTTTAACGCAGATGTAGTTCACTAGTACAACTATAATTATTGGAGTAAGCGCCTCCCAGAAATTTGGCAGTTGGCTTTCGGCTATGGCCATGACTTTATCGTTGTGATCACCGTATCCTTCGTCGCTGGAACGAGCAATTTTCTGCTGCCGGTTCATCCAGGCCATTCCGAGAAAAAATAAAAATGCCGATGCAATGACGCCTAACCCCGGAGCCGCAAATGTATTAGTGCCGAAATATTGGGCCGGAATGGCGTTTTGAATCGCAGGAGTGCCCGGCAACGCCACCATCGTAAAGGTAAATGATCCAATGGCAATAGCTCCCGGAATAAGTCTCTTGGGCGTGTCGGATTTTCTAAATAATTCAACGGCAATCGGATAAACCGCAAACGCCACCACAAACAACGATACTCCGCCGTAGGTTAGTACGCTACAAGACAAAACAATGGCCAAAATAGCGTTGCCTACTCCGATCTTTTCAGAAACGTAGTTGGCGATGGATTTTGCACTGCCGGAGCTCTCCATAAGTTTGCCAAAAATCGCACTCAGCAAAAATAATGGAAAATATACAACGGCAAAATCTCCTAACTTCACCATGAATATCTGGGTATAGTATCCCAGCAGCGACTCTCCACCACTGAACATGACCGCAATCATGGCGGCCGCCGGAGCCAATACCAGTACCGAAAAACCACGATAGGCCAACAGCACCAAAATGACCATCGAAAAAATTATACTGCCTATTGCCCACATGTTCTCCTCCCCAAAAAGAAACTCATCTGAAAATTACGAGAGCGTACTACTCTTAATTTGAGCATTATCAATTCACCAGTGTCATGGGGTTTTCCATGGCAGTGATTCCAGGAAGAGAGTTGCCCTCCAAATAAGTGAGAAAAGCTCCGCCGGAAGTGGATTTGTAGGTCAGATCTTGGTCGATGCCGAACTTACTCATGGCAAAAGCCGTATCACCTCCGCCTATTATGGACGTCAATTTTCCTTCCCGGGACCTGGTGGCAATCTCCTGCGCAACGGACATGGTGCCAAAATCAAACGGAGTCTTCTCGAATAATCCCAGCGGTCCGTTCCACAAAACTGTAGCGCTTTCCCGAATGTGTTTCCTAAATAATTCCACCGACTCCGGACCTATGTCAAAAACAGACGTCTTGTCGTTGCCGGAATATATAATGGTGCGATCATCGTAATCATGTTTGTGAATGAGAGCGGAAAAATCCACCGGCAAAATTAATTCACAGCCATATTCCTGAGCATTTCCTAAAATTTCCATCATGTCGTTTCGATATTCTTCATGGCGAAACATTTTTAGTGAGTCATTGCCGTAGTAGGCCAAAAATGCCCCAGCGATCCCTCCGCCCAAAGCCAATTTATTTACTTTCTTCACCAAATTTTTCAATAAATTAATCTTTGTCGATAATTTGGATCCTCCGACTATGCTCATTCTCGGAGCTGGAGCATTATGGAAAAAATAATCCAACATGCGCCATTCGTTCATGAACGCCAAACCAAAAGCATGGGGAAGAAATTTCGGGATAGCACAAATGGAAGCATGATTCCTGTGAGATGTCGAAAATGCATCATTTATATAAAAATCCGCCAAAGATGCAATTTTTTTCGCAAAATAGTCGTTGCAGTTTTCCTCTTCCCGATAAAAACGAAGGTTCTCCAGCAGAATCAAATCATCGGGAGAGGCTGCATCGATTATCTCGGAGGCATTTGCTTTTAAACAGTCGTCCACAAACACAACATTTATGTTGTATATATCGGCTATGGCGGGAATCAAATATTTCAAACTTAGTTTTTCTTCGTATCCAGACGGCTTTCCCCAGTGCGAAGCCAAAATTATCTTGGATCCAGCTTTTTTTAAAAACTCGATTGTGGGAGCAACATGTTTTATTCGGGCTAGGTCTTGAATGACACCATCTTGCATCGGAACATTGAAGTCAGCCCGCAATAGAACCTTCATATTTTTTATATCATCGATGGTTATTTTTTTTGCATACATCCCAAAGTCCTCTCAAAAAAATAGCAAGATTACTCCTAAAAAAGAGCGAATCTGTTGTTAACTCTAGACAAAAGCATAGAAGAACTATCGACGATGAGCAATTATTCCGAAGTGTAGTATTATTGAGCCTGTAGCGTTTGAAATCTTCTTGTCATAGGAAGCAAAACAAAGCAATATAGCAACAAAAAACCTGGACTATTTCGTCGATCTGATCTCAATAGCCAGTGTATTATATATTCTTTCGGTTAATTTTCCGTTAAATATTTTGCTTCGCGATAACTCAAATTCAACTTAAATTCAGACATGTGGACAATACCATAGGAAATGCTACTTTATCTTGGTCTCTTTGAAGGAAACGTGCTTTCTAACAATCGGATCATATTTTCTCATTTCCATTTTCTCCGGCTGTTTGCGGGGATTTCTTTTTTTTACATAGAAAAAACCAGTGTCGGCGGTACTCAACATTTTTACAACCATGGTCGCAGATTTAGCCATAATAAACTCCATTTTTCATGAAAAATCTTTGGAATAGATATACACCAGACAAGCAAAAAAATCAATACTGAGATTCCTACTGTCCAGGGCTGCCTCGTGAAAAAAAACCACGCATTTGCAACGACGATGCTGCCGAAAATATGAATATCATCAGAAAATATGCTTTGGCTATTTTGGTTAGAGCCAAAAAAAGTCATTTCAGTTTGAAAGATCAGCCATGCGCAGAAATTTTATATTTTCCGTTCGTCTCTTCAACTTCATTTTTTCTGCTAGGAGTCATCCGGCAATCGGATGGCTGAGACGACTTTTTCGTCATTTTCGACGCGGAATAGAATGACTCCTTGGGTTGGTCGTCCGGTTACGCGCACGTCATTTACGGGGCAGCGGATTAATTTACCGCTGTTGGTCACCAGCATGACGTCGTCGCTCTCGCCCACCGGGAAGACCGCCACAACGCTTCCGGTTCTTGAGCTCATGTCGATGTTTTTTACTCCCTGAATGCCTCTGCCGCTGGTTCTGTATTCGAAGGAAGAGGTACGCTTTGCCATTCCTTTTTCAGTGATGGTGATGAGCATCTGTTCGACCCCTTTCATTTCATCGTATTTGGCAGGTGGCTCCATGATTTGATCTTGAATTATTTCTTCGCTGCTGCGGCGGAGCCAGTTGGAATATTTCATGTATTCTTCGCGTTCTTCCACGGTGGAGGAGCCGTTGTTCAGAATTGACATGGATATTACTTCGTCATCGCCGAGTAATTTTATAGCGCGCACGCCGGTGGATGCTCTACTATTGAACACGCGTATGTCACCTACGGGGAATCTCACGCATTTTCCGGATTTGGACGATATCAAAATATCCATATTTTCTTTACAAATGGCTACGGAGATAAGTTTTTCTCCTTTTTCCAATTTCATGGCGATTTTTCCATTTGGTTTTATATTGATGAAGTCGCTCAATTTATTGCGTCGGACGGTGCCGTGGGACGTGGCGAAGACTATGTCATAGGATTCCCAGGAGCTTTCGTCGCTCGGCAGTGCCATTACGGTGGATAAAGATTCGTCGTTCTTGATGGACAGCACGTTTATCAGCGCTTTGCCGCGGGACTGCGGAGTGGATAGCGGGATCTTATAGACTTTCATCTGATAGACGATTCCGATGGTGGAAAAAAACAGCACGGGCGTATGGGTGTTGGCTACCAGGATGTCGTGGACGAAGTCTTCGTCTTTAGTGGTCATGCCGGTACGTCCCTTGCCGCCGCGTTTTTGAGCTCGGTAGGCGCTCAGCGGAACTCGTTTTATGTAGCCGCTATTGCTGATGGTGACGACCATATCTTCTTTTTGGATGAAATCTTCGTCTTCCAGCTCTAATTCTGAGTCTTCAATGGAGGTGCGGCGCGGATTGGCGAATTCTTCTTTTATTTTTATGAGCTCTTCGCGGATAATCTGATAAATTTTTTCTTTGGATCCCAAAATGCTCAGGAGTTCGTTTATTTTTTGGGACAGCTGAAGCAATTCGTCGGAGATTTTTGTCCTTTCGAGTCCGGTTAATCGGTGCAGTCTCAAATCCAGGATAGCCTGTGCTTGAACGTCTGTTAGGCGACATTTTCCGTCCGCGTACACACAGGCGGGATCGTCCACCAGACGAATTAGCGGTTCCACATCTTCGGCGTCCCAGTCGATTTCCAACAGAGTTTTTTTGGCGGAGGCCGGATCACTGCTGGATTTAATAATTCGAATGACTTCGTCTATATTGGCGACCGCAATGGCGAGGCCGATCAAAATATGTGCTCGATCGCGGGCTTTGTTTAGGTCGAAACGAGTACGGCGGACCACAACTTCTTCGCGGAACTCAATGAACGTTCTTAGCACTTCCATTAGATTCATC
>JAITAC010000114.1 GCA_031284345.1 Holosporaceae bacterium
CGCATAGCTGGCTCCGGCGGAGTATATTTTGCCTGCGTTGGCTCCCGGCTTTAGTCCAACCGCAGGATTGCTGAAATCATAATTTACGGTTTCGTCGAATACATCAATGTCATCTGTGGCGTATCTTTTGGATCTCAATGACTTTCCGTTGTCGGCGTAGCCGAATGCCAATTTGAAATCTTTGTAGCCAATAACCGTGCCAATGTTATAGGCTCTGATGTTGTGTATTTCTATGTTCGGCACAGTTGTTCTGCCCTGTCCCAGCCATCCGCACAGCGCAAATTTTAAGTTGAATGCCTTCGGATCTCCAAATTCATAGGCGACGCCTCCGGTGACTATATTTTTCGAATAGGCGGAGCGCATACCTGGAAAATTCGCCAGTTCCAGATTGATTTCAGGATTGCGCGGTCTCGGGTGCAGTGTCCTGAACGGATTCGCACTACGGCTATCCGGTGTAAAAGATATGCCGAACGAAAAACCGGAAAATTTCGGAGTTGTATACACTACCTTTGCTGCTTTGTTATCATCAAAGAGAAAACACAGATCCACAAAGGATCCGGCAGATTCGTTATAGAATACGGAAAGATTTCGACTGGCAGCCCCACCGTAACCGACGAGTACACTGCCTCCGTTTATGGTCATGGAATCTGCGGCCGTTGGAGTGAATCCGAGCTTCAATGCTCCGATTTTTTCTGACTCCGCAAACAGGTGCGCCGTCCTCACAATGGCAGTGCCCTGCTTCATTATTCCGGAATTGGCTTTCATTCCAACTTCAACCCCATAATTACACTGATCACATTTGTTGAGATATTTGAGAAAGATATCACCTTCCAGTGCAAAGACATTGTCTTTATTGTTGCCATTTATATCCTGATTCACGAAAAGCGATGTGAAATTTAAGGTTCCTCTAAAACTGAATGGACAGTCTATTCCATTCTCTTTGAGCTTGTCTGCCACTATTTCGTTTAGTAGCTTCTCATCATCTTCTGCAGCTGTCGCTGCACAGATATTAATCGCGCTAAATAACAACAAAAACATTATCTTTTTCATCTACAATCTCCGTTTCCATAGATTATTTTCCATATACTTTTATAGACTATTATCTACACTAAGTATAGTGGATTCATCGCATTAATAATTAATGTTTTTTTTCTATATATTATATATATTTTTTCAATTTTGCAATAAATATATTATGTCTTCTGTGGGAAATTCCGAAATATTAAGCATTTTTAGCATGTTAGTCTATTTCGGAAGATCCTTCGGAATGCGAATCCCAAACTTCTCCGCCAATTTTTTATTCATGCAGGATTTGTGATCCTCCGTTTTAGGGAAAATCGGCGGCAGATGCTGCACAGAAACTCCCTTCAGCAATTTTGCCGCAAGTTTTCCGGCATTTTTGCCAACGGATTCATAGTTCACACCGAAGCTCGCAAGAGCCAGTCCATCGCGTACCGCTTGGTCTTCCGCGTTGAACACCGGTATGTTCATCTTCTGTGCCTCTGCCGCAATGATCGGAAGAGCTGGTTGAATCGGGCCACTGGTTCCCACATATATGAAGTCGACCTTCCCGCGAAATTCCTGCATGCGCAGCGGAATATCGCGGGATTGGTCCACCGGAATCGCCAATACTGACAATCCAGTTTTGGCGGCCGCGTCCTTCATCATCTGTGCTAGAGCTGCGTCGTTACTTTCGGATGTGGAATACAACAATCCGACAACTTTGGCATGTGGGAATAGAGTTTTCGCAAAACTTAGGAAAGCTTCAAGATTTCCCATGTCGGAGCTCCCGGTCATGTTTCCATGGGAATGGGTCTTGTCCTTCAGAAGTCCTGCTGCCATCGGATCCGTAATGTCGCAGAAAACCAGTGGAATATCTTTGATTTTCCCCTTGGCGAACTGCGCAACCGGAGTCGATTTTACGATCATCACTTTCGGCTTTGATGCCTTGAGTTTCGCTATCATTTGTGAAATGAGAGCTGGATCAAAACCAACGTCCGCAATCTCGTATCTGACGGTTTTTCCTTCGATAAATCCGTGTTTCGCGAGTTCCGACTTGGCTCCGTTCAGCGAAGCCTCAAGGGAAGCATGCGGACCATAGTTTGCAATGGCAACAATCGGTAAATCGCTGCCGTTGCTTAGGTAAATGGCCGCAGCAATGCCGAAAATAACGGCAATTGTAGCGGCCAATATCTTTTTGTTCATAATAAATCTCCATAGTTTTTCTGTTTAGTACACTTTTTCTTTTTTCTGTTTCCCAATTGGTTAATATTAAAATCAGAGGCCAAAAGGCCAAGAAAAGCGCATAAAACAAGTGTTACTATGCGACATGAATTGAATTATGATCAAAAAAGATATGAATACGATCGGTGAAAAAAACATTGCAGACATCCTAAATAATTAAAAACTGAGCAAAACGAAAGCAAATTAACTATGCCAACGCCACCATGGTAGGTTTTTAATTATTTTAAATATTCCGAACATTTTTAGATCTTTCATAAGAACTAACGATCAGTATAACTGATATATATCACAAAATAATTACCTTGTCAAGAGTTTTTTTGGTTGTATAAAAGAGACTGTTGCATAATGCAAAAAAACGGCAATTTTTGAAGGAAGCTACACTTTAAAAGGCCTGATAATCAAGGATGTAATTTTTGAAAAGCACTTCATTTTTGCATTGTGCAGTCTCTGGTTAGGTTATTAGAAAATATGGAGCATTGGTGATGCAGTTTCAAGCGCAGAACATCCATCAAAATGGCGATTTGGCGCCAATTTTGAGTGCAGAGACGATTGCTTATCATTATGGTAAACATCATTGCGGCTATGCCAGGACGCTGAACTCTCTTCTGGAGAACGCTACATTTTCCTACGAAACCCTTGAAGATGTCATAATTCAATCGAGGGGAGTCGATCAGAAAATATTTAATTGGCATAACTCATTTGATCCGCTATGACTAGATTAAATTATTTATTTTTTATAAAAAGCCTGACACATAACTTGACATATTTTTTGAAATATGCGAGGATCATATCCGTGATTAGTTTTCTAATTACTTAGACAGGAAGAAAGAAATGAAAAAAATTATTTTATCAGCTGTGTTATTGTTGGCATTGCCGTTTTCTTGTAGCTGGACAATGACAGGAGGGCCGCCGATTATAAATGATGCAGCAAAACAGGAACTTGTTGTTGTCGAATTGGGTAAGATATTTAGATGCGCGAACTATGAAAAATGGAAAGCATCCGATATAATCGACCTCTATAAAGGAACATTGATTTTGGATTTGCAAGCACTTTTTCCAGAAACTGTCGTGTCAATATTTAACTTGGTAAGTCAAATGACTTGGCTTAATAATCTAACTATACGAAATTATAGTTATGGGCTGCCAGATAGTGTGTATAATCTT
>JAITAC010000133.1 GCA_031284345.1 Holosporaceae bacterium
TCCGACATAAAGGAAACGCGCACCTTTCTGGAGCAGGATAAACCAGTCAGCAGCATAAATGTGCTCAAGGAAAGATTAGATAACGACGTGATGGAAATATACAAAAAAATTCACAATGATGGATTCTACAACGCCGAAGTTTCCTACAAAATGTCACCGGCGAGTCCAGGAAGAGTTTTTGTAAAATTATTTGTGAATATAAAAGAAATATTCAAAATAAAAACCCAAGTGCAATATCTCGGCCTGAATGAAAAACTGTCAGAAAAATACAGGAACGGTCTGGCGGAGGCATCCGAAAAAATGATCGCATCCATGGCGGAAATAAAAAAAGTGGTGTCCGTGGCCGTTATTAATCTGCAGAAAGACGGATTTTTCAATCCAAATGTGTTTGAGAAGAAGGTTTACCTTGATCACGATAATCGCAGGGCAGTGCTAAAGCTGCGGATTGATCCAGGAAAAAATGTGAAATTCTCCTCCACAAAGATAGAAGCATTTCCCGGCATAGATCAACAATTCATAAAAAACCGAATCCTATGGCAGGATGGAGAAACCTTCAACATCGAACAATTGTCCAATACGGCGGAAGCTCTCAGCAATTATCAAATATTTTCCAGCATACAAATCGAACCTATGATTGACAAAGTCAAGGACGATAAGGTGCCTATTCTGCTGTCTCTGAAAGAAGATAAAAAACATTCCATCGAATGCACCTTGCTGTATTCGGCAATGCGTAGCATGAATTTCGAAAAAAAATCCCAGATGCAGAAAAGTTTGAAGTCCATAATTGCCCGCGTCGCCTGGACCAATGCCAACACGTTCGGCGGAGCTGAAAAATTACGCATATTGCTGGAATGCTCCCCAATGCGATCGAAGCGGGTGGATTATGCCTTTGCGGTTTCGCTATCTCAGCCGGATATACTATGCAAGAATAATACGATCGAGTACGCTGCATCCCGCAAACAGGAATTGACCAACGTTTTCTTTAGAAAAAATGATAAAATTTCTGTGATGCTCAATTATCCAGTGGCTTCCCATCTGTTTACGCGAGCAGGTGCTGTGTTCGAGGATGTTTCGCTGGATGGAAGTGAAATATTTTTCAGAGGTGATCGCATCGGTATGAAAAAATACAGAAGTCTGCAGCTGCCACTGGAAATAATCTATGACACAACCGACAACATGCTTAATCCAACGAAGGGCTATAAGATAACGGCGAAACTTTCCCATATTCAATTTCTGAAGTTAGCTGGCAGCATGCACACCTGCGATCTGAGCTATGTGCATAACATCGCACTGAATGAAAGCAAGAGAACCATATTTGCCTTCAACATAACCAACAGGAATATCTTCGGCAAAAACATCGATGATATTCCGATTGATAAAAGAATATACGCCGGCGGCATAGGTTCTGTGCGAGGATTCGCCAATCAGTTGGCCACGGAAATGGTGGTCGATGCTGATGGCAATCCTCATCCAATGGGTGGAAAATCCTCCATTGAATTTAACGCGGAAATCAGGCAAAAAATCACCGATAACATCGGTCTTGTTGTATTTTTTGATGGAGCAAAGGTGCTTAAAAATAATTCCGCAGATGCGGATTTGCGCATTGAAAAGAGAAGATGGTTTATGGCGGTAGGCGTTGGCATGATGTATTATACGGACATTGGACCCATAAGAATCGACATTGGATTTCCTCTGGGAAGACGTAGGAATATAGATTCGCGCTTTCAGTTTTCACTTAATTTGGGACCAACACTTTGAAGTCGTGTTGCAGAAAAATAATAAAATTACTCGCGGGATTGTTGGCGGCAATTATTCTCGCATGGATAGTTGTAACGACGGCGCTATTCTATGACGGCAGCCGCCAATGGGCGCTTAATCTGGTGGTGCAGTATCTCAAAACGCACGACATAAATCTTTCCATAGCTGGTCTCAATCGAAATCTCACATACGTGAAAGAGGTTGTCTTCAGATCGTCCGATGGCATCGAGCTTATATTCCGCAATGTATCCATGACAAGATCAGAATTTTTCGACAGATCATGCGTCCATGTGGGAGAGTTCATCTTGAACGGATCCCGGGAAGAAATCGATATAAATCAGAAGCTCAAGGAATTAATTCCCCTCATGGGAACCATACGTATATTTATTTCCAAACTCACTCTGGGACAGGGCATTCTTAACATCATGGGCAAGCGCTTCACGCTGGATGGATTGACCTACAAAAGCCGCAGCGACGGAGATAGGCTCTACAGCAAAATCGACAATTATCATGTGCTGGATATTTTGTTCATCTGGAATGGACTCGACACCTGCGTTCGCAGCGTCATTAATTTTGATAATTTTGCTGATATGGGAGGCACGCTTTTCATAAAAAATCCCGAAAATACCGAAGCGACCTGTGAATTTATTGCAAAAAATAAAAAAAATAATTTCGAGCTGGAGGCTAGAGGCCGCTATAGGGATTTTATGCTCGACATCACCGTCACCGATGCAATTGTGCGAAACGAAAAATTCGCCTGCGAACTTACGGGAAATATGTATCTGAAAAAGAAGAAAGCGGATGTAAAAATCACGCTACCGATGCGCATGATGCTTGCGCAGGTATCCTCAGCATCAGAATCACGCAACGGTCTCCTGGAACAGATTTCTGATGGCGTGATTGTTAACTGCGATTTAAAATATGATTTTGCACGGCAGGAAGAAAATGCTGAAGCCTGCGTTATTTTCCAAAAAGACGGCAAGAAGGTAGGAGATTTGGTCAGCAGTCTCAGAAAAAATACGCTGGATATTTCTGGCAATATCGGATGGATCAACATCTTTGGTTATGCTTTCAAAAATTTCACCTGCAAAGTGCAAGATTCTAAAAAAATTTCAGCAAAAATCAATGGAGAAGGATTTGATGCGCTGGCGAACGTCAGCATTGGTGACCGCGTTTCGGTTGATAATTTTAAATTAACCAGCAGTGGGAACGGAGTAGTAGAATCTTCCCGTCCTTTTGTTTTTGGGAACAATGGCGAATGCTCATTGGGTTTTAATTTCACACGCCTTGAATTTTTCGACAAAATCACCAGCATCGGTGGCAACGCCAGCGGATCATTGGTCTATTCTCCCTCCAAAGGAATAATTTCAGCAAAATGTCGCAGCGAAAAGTTGCATTTTGACCACAAAAAAAATAAATTTTATGAATTATCTGTGCAAAATAATGGAGACGACGTAAAAATAGAAGCAAAATATGCAAAATTATTGAACATGGATGTGGTTAA
>JAITAC010000052.1 GCA_031284345.1 Holosporaceae bacterium
GGCACCCTTTCCACCAGTTACCATAATATCAGGAAAATGTAAAATTTCCGTTAATGGCGAAAATTTTTTATAAATTAACGAATTTTTAAGATGTCTTTGCTACTATGATATATGTAGGAGTCTGTGCCATGCGCACAAGAGAGGGGAGAGCCACACGTTACAGAATGTGGGAGAACCGTGCGCAAGCGGAGTGGCTATATTAGAAATCTATGCCGCGCGCTACTGGGATGGTGGAAAGCCACGTGTTACAGTAGTTGTTCTGTTTACAATTTTCTTCTTCCCACTCCTCCTCGCCGAGTTGCGCGCCGGCACCTTTTCCACCAGTTACCATAATAGCAGGGAAATGTAAAATTGTCGTTAACGGCGAAAAAATTTTATAAATTAACGAATTTTTAAGACATTTTTGCTACCATGATATGTGTGGGAATCTGTGCCGTGCGCCACAGGAGTGGGGAGAGCCACACGTTACAGAAGGTGGGAGAGCCGTGCGCTACCGGAGGAGCTATAAATATAATAAATATGTGAAATAAACCTCAGAATCAGGATGTTCCAGAATCCCTAGGGCGGTAAGATACAAGGACAATTATTGCTGAACAATATTTTTTCGTTGTTTTCTCTAGCTTGTTCTCATGTCCTGGGGATGTTACTCTAGTGCGATTGGTGGCAAGCCTAATGTAAATCTTCCTTGGATAGTTGATATAAATAGTATAGAATTCTTTTCGTTAGTTAAATTTGAGGTATGTGACCGTGAGTGATGAAGTAACCGCAATATTGCAAGAAATAAATGAAGAATTGAAACATGACCAACAATTGGCGTTTTTCAAAAGGCATATGAATAAAATTCTTGGAGGAATTGGGGTCGTTGTTGCCTTTATATTAATATATTCCTCCTGGTACGCGCGTAAGCAGAGGCACATGGAAGACATAACCAATACCCTCATAAACTTGAGCTACTCTCCCGCAACGAAAAGCGATCTATTGCTGCAGGAATTAATAGAAGAAGCTCCGGCCGAGCTAAAGCCGATTTTGCTAATTATAAAATCCGGAAAGCAAATGATACTGGGGGAATTTTCCGTAGAAAATCTTACGCCACTGCTGGAATTATCTCAAAAGAGCGGTGTTGACATTGTTTGGAAGGATCTGGCGCTCCTGATATACGCTTCATATCCGGTTGACGACGCCGAGAGTCTCATAAAATTATTGGAGCCATTGACGCAAGAGAATCGTCCGTTTCCATTCATGGCTATGGAATTAATCGGCATGATGAAAGAAGGCAGTGGAAAGCACGAAGAGGCATTGGAGATCTTTGACAAAATAATCAATCATAAAAATGCTCCAAAAACATTGAAAAATAGAATATCAATTATAGCCAATTACATCCGAAACAGTGGGAGAAAATAAAGATGAAGATGATGAAAAATATAGAAAACCTAAAATCACAAAAACTGTTGGATATCGGCTCAGCGTTTATTATTATCTCGTTTGGATTGTCATTGAGTGGATGTTCCCAGAAGGAAATATTGCAGGGCGCCCGAGAGGATATAATTACATCAACCACCACCGCCGTGGAGCATGATAAAACTCCGGTATTATTGGCTAAAAATGGATTTCTAAACAAAGACGTACCGCAGGCGTTTTTAAATGCCGCCCACTGTTATCCAGCTCTAAAATTTGCGGCTTCCGGCGCCGAGGTATGGTCGTCAAATTTAGATTTTGAAAGCGGCAAAACGCTGAAGATGATTGCTTCTCCGGTCGTCGCGGCCGGAAAAATTTTCTGTCTAGATGCGGCCGGAGTAGTCTACGCCATTGATCAAAAAAACGGCCAGAGAATCTGGAGAACCAGCACTTTAGTTGAGGGGAAAGACGGCCAAATCGGCGGAGCCATTGCCTATGAAAATGGCAGAGTAATCGTCACTTCCAGTTTTTTCGAATGCTTCTCACTGGACGCCAAAGATGGGAAAATCCTCTGGAGGATAAAGCTTCCGGCGCCATGCAAGGGAGAGGGAATCACTGTTCACGAAGGGAAAGCATTTCTCATGTGTGCCAACAGCAGTTTACAGGTGATAGATATTGAGACCGGAAAAATTATATGGTCACATTCTGGCACGATTGTGGATTCCATATATCTTGGCAGTGCCGGAGTGGCTGTTGATGATGGTCTGGTGTTTTTGGCATATCCGTCCGGAGAAATATTTGCTCTGCTGGAGGAGACCGGAGCTGTTATTTGGGACTCAATGTTTTCGAAATTTTCGTTGACGAATTCTGCTCATTCTTTTGTGTATCCGCGGGCCTGTCCGGTGGTAAAGGATGAGGCGGTGTATTTTGTGGCCTCCAACGAGCAGACCGTCGCTTTCCAGAAAAAAACCGGAGATCGCCTCTGGATTAGCAATTTCGGTGGATTGCAGACGCCCATAGTAAATGGCAACAGCATATTCATATTTAATTCCAAATCTGAACTGGTTTGTCTCAATAAAGATAATGGGAAACTCCGGTGGATTAGTAAACTTGAGCATGATCTCGATGAGATATCCAATTGGTACTCTCAAATTCTGATCGATAAGCATATTCTCATGATATCACCGACGGGAAAAATTTCTCTTGTATCGCCCTACACCGGCAAAATTGAAAAGAGTTTGTCCTTCAGTTGCGAAAGTGGTATTTCCGTCAATCCCGTAATTGCAAACGGCGTGATGTATGTGCTCATGAATAATGCAGAACTGGTGGCGTACAAATAGATGAAAATAGCCATTATAGGAAGACCCAACGTCGGGAAATCCACTCTGTTTAACAGATTGGTAAGAGAGAAAAATGCCATTGTGGGCGATTTTCCAGGCATAACCCGCGACAGAAAAATTCAGAATGGAGAGCTATGGGGATTACAGTTTTCCATCACAGACACTCCCGGAGTTGATCCTTTCTCCTCTGATTCTCTTGCGATTTCCATGAATGCGCAGTCTTTGGCGGCGGTTAGGGAGTCCGAAGTTGTGTTTTTTATCATTGACGCCGTTGAGGGAGTCACCCACTATGACCGAGAAATAGCATCTTGGCTGCGATCATCCTTTAAAATTGTGGGGAATCGCCCAGTTATTATCATAAAAAACAAGTCCGAAGGAAAAAAAAGCGCCGACGCTGTCGAAGCTTTGGGATTTGGTGAAGGAGTCGCCATATCCGCTGAGCATAATTTGGGCATGGATGAGCTGTATCAGCAGCTGCAATCTCTGGACATTCTCGCTACTTCCGGATCCCAAGACAATCTCGACTTAAGACTAAAAATAGCCATAGTCGGTAGACCAAACGTAGGCAAATCAACACTCATCAATGCCATTATCGGCGATGATCGACTGCTAACCGGAGAGCAAGCTGGCATTACCAGAGACGCTATCCAACTGGAATATAAATTTAAAAACCGCCCCATAACGCTGATCGACACTGCTGGACAACGAAGAAAATCCAAAATAACAGAAAAAATAGAAACAGTCTCCGTCCTGGACGCCTGGAGATATATCCGGCAGGCGAACGTCGTGGTGGTGGTTATGGATCTGAAAAATCCACTGGAAAATCAAGATATAAGCATTGCTAGCAAAGCGTTCGACGAAGGAAAAATCGTGATTTTTGCCTTTAATAAAAGCGATACCGTGGAAAATCCTGATGAAATCCTAAAAAATATTCAAAAACGCGTGGAAAAAGAATTCGCTCAACTTCCGAAAGTCGCCTGCTTGCTGGTGTCAGCAAAAGAAAAAAAAGGACTCGCAAGAATATTCAATGTTTCGTTTAAACTATACGACGATTGGTGCAAACGCGTGTCAACCAGCTCCCTAAACAAATGGTTCCAGACGGCAATTGCTAAAAATCCTCCGCCACTGGTGAACGGTATGCCTATAAAATTGAAATACATATCTCAAACCAATGCCAAACCGCCGACCTTTGTGATATTTGCCAATCGAGCGGAACACTTGCCCGTCAGCTATGAGCGCTACCTGCTGAACAATTTGCGCAGTTCGTTCAATTTATATGGAATTCCACTGCGCCTTTTCGTGAGACAACGGCAAAATCCCCACAATCCAAATGCATAATATCAAGTTGTTCTCCAATTAAATACTCCCGATTTCCGGATATCAACAGTCCAATACTCAATAGTCTCTTTAATTAGGTTCACCATTCTGCTATTATCTTTTGGCATTGTTCATGTGAAACGAGAAAAATCATGAGAAAAAAAATATGTGCCCTCATCATATTGAGTTTTGCACTTAATGTGGACGCTCGAAATCAGAAAATTGCTCCCAAAATTTACGACGCTAGCGAATTGGAAGAAACTGTCCGATTCCTAAACGGCAAAATCGAGGAAATAGAACAAAAAATCCGCGAAATGGAAATAAAAATCGCTGCCTTCGCAGATTTTGTCAATAAAAAACTCAATGAAGATAAAGAAAAAAAAATATTGGAAGCTATGGCCAACAAAACTCCAGAAGAAATTATAAAAACTGCTGAAGATATGATCGAAAATAAAAATTCGGAAGATGCTATAAATTTGCTAAATGCGTTTCTGGAGAAAAATCCCAAAAGCATATATAAAGGTATTACACTATTTTATATTGGAAATTGCTACGTAAATAATAAGAATCACCAGGAAGCGGCACTGAAATACATGGAAAGTTACCAAGCAAATCCCAAAGGGCGAAAAGCAGACGAAGCGCTCTATAACTTATCCGTATGCTTTGGAAAATTGAACAAAAAACAGCAGCAGAAGTCCACTTTGGAAAAAATACTTCGGGATTTTAGTTCCAGCGCTTTTGCGACACAGGCGAAAAAAGATTTGGCGACTCTGGAATAGCGCCTGTTTCAGCGTGTCGTTTGGGGGACGCCACACCAATTGATGCTTTGGCATTGCGGACCTAATTCTGACGCACGAGTACGATACGAGTATCATGGGAATAAAATGGAATTTGTTAGTTGCGCCAAATGGATATTAGCCGGAGAACATACGGTGGTTAGGGGAGGAAAAGCCATTGCTTTCCCTCTGGCACGTTATAAATGTTCGATAATCTACGAAAAAGACGATAAATTGCACGTAAATGACGCCAACCACGAAGACGTGTTTATTTTGCTCCTGCAGCGAGCGGCAACACTGACAAATATTGATTTTAAAGATATTCGTGGAAAATTTATCGTGAAGAATGATATTCCGGAGAAGTCCGGTCTCGGGAGCTCTGCAGCATTATGTCGCAATGTTGCAGCTATTTTCGGGCATCTGGGATTTTGCGAAAATACTTGGTCATTGGCCTGTCGCCTCGAAGATATGTTTCATGGAAAAAGCAGTGGTTTGGATGTGGCGGTCGCCATGCTCAATAGGCCGGTGATATTTAAACACAATTGCGTGATTGAAGTGCTGGAAAATCCAGATTTATCTCATTTGCTGCTGACTTATTCGGGGCGAAACTCGCCGACCTCCGGCTGCACCGCCATAATTGACGGCTTTTTCGCACAAAATGCTGCTCTTGCTGATAAATTGGATGAACAAATGAATCTGGCCGCAGATCTTTGCGAACAAGGAGTGAAAAATTCCGACTTCACTAAACTGAAGGAAGGCATTCAGCTGGGAAACGACGTTTTCCATAGTTGGGGACTCCGGGACGAAAATTTATCGCGGCATATAAATAGCCTGATGGACAGTGGAGCCGTGGCTGCAAAACCCATAGGATCCGGATTGGGGGGATATGTGGTTAGTTTATGGAAGCAA